>CAWUMD010000040.1:0-13850 GCA_963923365.1 uncultured bacterium | reverse complement strand
ACCAATGCCAGTACCCCGGCCCCCCTGCGCCCAACGCAGCCGATGACCGCTCTGGCCCGGCAGATTGTGCGGAAGGCCCCCGGCACCGATCACAACCTGGCGCTCCAGCGCGCGGGCGGGTGCAAGACGGTGCTCACGAACGCGGGGTATCCACCCACGGCCAGCAACTGTGCCAACCTGCTGCAGCTGATGAACCTGCAGAACTGAAGCGCACTGAACTGGGTGAGGTGGTCAGCCAAGAGCGTCTCAGACGTCGAAACGCATGCCGCGGATGCCGCTGGGGTCGACTACGAACTCCAGCCGCTGCAGCAGTTCCACGTCCTCCGGGTCGGCGAAGGCGGAGACGCTGCAGCCGGGAATGTCGCGCTTCAGTTCCCGCAGCATCCGGTCGAGCATCTGCCCCTTGGTGCTGCGGGGATCCGGCAGGCTCGGGTCGACCCAGAGGTCCCAGAGGGTGGCATTGAGGATGCCGTCGCTGACCGCCCGCACGAATCCCACCAGGGTCTCGTCTGCGAGCAGCCGCGCTGTGATGCAGCAGTAGGAATGGCTGAGGGCGATCGCCAGCCGCTCCTCCGGGCGCATGGGCTGGCCGCATCGATAGGCCAGATCGTTGATCTCGGCCGGGTTCAGGCGATCGCCAATTTCCCGGCCAATCACCGCCCGGGGCGTGGCCCGGGAGCGATCGCTGAAACGGGTTGGGCTGGCACTCATGTAGCCATCAACCCGTATTGCGCATGCCGGCGGCGATGCCGTTGATCGTCAGCAGAGCCCCACGCAGCAGTTCGCTGCGGCTGTAGCGGGAGCGGCTGAACCCGGTGACCGTGGACTGCTGCTGGTGCTGGCGCAGCCGCTTGAGCAGCGACACCTGCAGGAAGCCGAGGGGCACGATCGTGCCGTTGCGCAGCTGCACCGAGCGCTGCAGCACCGGATCGCCATCGAGCAGATGCTCGTGGCCGGTGATCCGCAGCACCAGATCGCGGGTGAGCTGGAATTCGCTGGCGATCTGGTTGAATACCGTCTCGAAGCGCTCGTGCTGTTCGGGTTCCGCCAGCTCGCGGACGTAGTGGTGGGCGATCTGCAGATCCACCTTGGAGAGGGTCATCTCGCACTTGGAGATCACCATCCGGAAGAAGGGCCACTTCTCGTAGAAGTAGCGCAGCAGGGTGAGGTTGTCGGTACTGTCGTCCGCCAGGAATTCCTGTAGGGCCGTGCCGACGCCGTACCAGGAGGGCAGCAGGAAGCGGCTCTGGGTCCAGCTGAACACCCAGGGAATGGCCCGCAGGCTGCTGAGGTCTCGCTTGCCGGTCTTGCGGCGGGCCGGACGGGAGCTGATCTGCAGTTTGCTGATCTCTTCGATCGGCGTGATCTGGTTGAAGAACTCCACCAGATCCGGCTGGTCGTAGATCAGGGCCCGGTAGTGCTGCCGGGAGCGGGCCGCCAGTTCCTCCATGATCCGGTTCCAGGGCTCGATGTCGTCGATGCGGCTGCCCAGCAGGCTCGACTGCAGCACCGCCGTGGTCACGGTCTCCAGGTTGTAGAGGGCCAGCTCCGGCAGGGAGAACTTGGAGGCGAGCACCTCACCCTGCTCGGTGATCTTGATGCGACCGTCGATGCTGCGGCCCGGCTGGGCCAGGATTGCCTCGTAGGCGGGGCCACCGCCGCGACCGACGGACCCGCCCCGGCCGTGGAAGATGCGCAGGGCGACGCCGGTGTTATTGGAGACCTGCTCCAGCGCCTTCTGGGCCTTGTGGATTTCCCAGTTGCTGCTCAGGAAACCGGAGTCTTTGTTGCTGTCGGAGTAGCCGAGCATCACTTCCTGCAGCGGGGATCCGGCCCGTACCCAGCTCTGCTCCAGCAGACTGCGGTAGAAGGGCAGCTCGAACAGGGCGGTCATCACCCGCGGGGCATTCTGGAGGTCCTCCACCGTCTCGAACAGGGGGATCACCTGCAGGGTGCCGGTGCCGGTCACCGGGTCGTAGAGACCGGCTTCCTTGGCTAGCAGCATCACCTCCAGCAGGTCACTGACCTCCCGGCTCATGCTGATCACGTAGGTGCTGCAGATCTCGGGCCCGAACTCCTGCTGCAGACGGCGCACCATGCGCAGGGTTTCGATCGCCTCGCAGGTGGCCGGGCTGAAGGGCATGGCCGCCGGTACCAGCGGCCGCCGGGTCTGCAGTTCCTGAACCAGCCAGGCCGTGCGTTCCTCCTCGGAGAGGTCATCGTAGGGCTTAGGCAGCACCTGCAGGTACTGGCAGATCTCGCCGATTGCATCGGAGTGTCGGGAGCTTTCCTGACGGATATCCAGGTGGGTGAGGATGAAGCCGAAGACCTCCACCTGGCAGATCAGCCGGTCCAGGTCGTAGCAGCTCAGACCGGTCTGCTCGAGGTTGCGCTGGATCAGCTGCAGGTCCGCCATCAGCTCGGCGCCGGTGGCGTAGAAGGTGCCGGGCTTGAGATCGCTGCGATCGCCCGCCGCCTCCGGCTGGCTCTGCAGGCGGGCGTTGCGGGCCCGGGTGTTGCGCAGCCGCTCCAGGATGTAGGAGAGCTTGAGGCGGTAGGGCTCCTGACGGTAGCGCACCGCCAGCTGCTCGTAGATTTCCGGGAAGAGGGCGCTTTCGCTCTCCAGGGAGGTGAGCAGCTCCGGCAGTACATCGCTCCAGTGCATGGAGAGACTGAGCAGATTGCGCAGATTCTCGATGGCGCGGATGTAGCGTTCCAGCACCAGGCTGCGCTGGTAGCAGGCGGTCTGCCAGGTCACCTCCGGGGTCACCGAGGGGTTGCCGTCCCGGTCGGACCCGACCCAGGACCCGAAGGAGCAGAAGTCGTAGCGGGGGCCGTTAAGGCTGCTGAAGGAACCGCCCAGGGAGGTGCGCAGCCGCTGGTAGAGCTGCGGAATCACGTCGAACAGCACCTCCTGGAAGTAGTGGAGGGCGTAGTCCACCTCGTCCAGAACCGTGGGCTTGAACTGGTGCAGTTCGTCGGTGCGCCACCAGAGGCGGATCTCCTCGGTCAGCTGCTGGCGCACACCGGTGGCTTCCAGGCTCTGGATCGCGCCCAGGCGTCCCGGCTGCTCCAGCTGGTCGAGGGAGGTGAGCAGCTGAGCAATGCGGCGCTGCTTGTCGCGGATGGTGTGGCGGACGATCTCCGTCGGGTGAGCGGTGAACACCAGCCGGATATCCAGCTTGTCGATCAGGTTCTGGATCAGCTGGGGGGGGACGTTCAGCTGGCGCAGCCGCGGGAACAGGGTCTGGAAGGTGGCCGGATCGCGGTTCAGGGCCAGGACGTCCTCGAGCTGGTCGAGGGAGTGACCGCCCGCATTGTCGTCGGTATCGCCCAGGTCCAGCTCCGAGGCACGCTCGTAGGCCAGCTGGTACTGGTTCTGCTCGTAGTGCTGCTCAACGATGTTGATCAGCTGGAAATAGAGGGCAAAGGCGCGGGCGGCCCGGATCGCCTCGTTCAGATCGAGGTTCTCGACGACGCGCACCACCTCGGCGCTGAGGGCATCGGGAGCCTGACCTTCCGGGGAACAGAGGTCCCGCAGCTGGGTGAGAATGTCCACCAGCTCCTGGCCGCACTCCTGGCGCAGCACCAGCTCCCACAGATCCTCGACGATGGCCAGACGATGCTGCAGGAACAGATCCGAGCTGGGACTGCGGGTGGGCTCTCCGGTCTGAGCGATCGCCGCCGTCAGGGCTGCACCGGTGGCGTCGTCAGGGGATTGGAGGGTAGAGCTCATGGAGATTCGATCATCCGGCCAATAGTCCATTCTAGGGGGTCGCCTCCACCCCATTGGTAGACAGGGCTACGGTGCGGGCCGTGCTCCGGCTGGGGGACGCGGGCATGGTGAGGGGGACGTGCCCGGGCGATCGCCATGGTTTCCGTCGGTCTGCGGCCTCCGGCCGCCCTGGCAGACCTCCGTTTCCCTCCGGCCTGGCAGAGCCGTCTCTGGTACCAGGGCGGGGCCTGGCATCTGCGCCTGCAGGCCGAACCCCTACCCCGCTGGCCCGCGCTGGAACCGCAGCTGCGGCACCTGCGTACCGCTCAGCCTCTGGTGCTGGTCGTCTACGGTTGCGATCGCCAGCGGCTGCAGCCCCACTGGCACCAGCGCCTGGAGTGGCATCCCCTGCCGAAACCGGCCCGCTGGCAGCGGCTCGGGCGGCTGGTACGACACCGGGTCTGCCGCTGGGGATGTCGGCGGGTCGGTGACCTGCAGGGGCTGGGGCAATGGTGTGGCCAGCGTCTATGGCGGGGTCTGGATGCTCTGCAGGTGCCCACCGCCCCGGTTGTGCCCCCACGTTTGGCCGTGCCCGGTGGTGCTTCGGGGAGCCCACTGGCCCTGGTTATCCCTTTGGCGATCGCCGCCCTGACGGTACTGACGGTGGATACCTGGGTCGCGGCGGTGCTGCCGTCGCCCGCCCCCAGCAGTGCCGACCCGGCCCTGGTGCTGGGAGATCTGCTGCAGCGCTACCGCCAGCACCCCCCGGATCTGCTGGTGGTCGGCAGTTCCCGGGCCATTCAGGGACTCGATCCCCAGGTACTGGCCGGAGAGTTGGCCCACCGTCGGCTGCCTGCCCAGGTGGCCATCCTCGGGGTGAATGGGGCCACGGCTCGGGTGGTGGCGCGGCTGCTGACGGAATACTGGCGCGATCGCCCCCTGCCGCGGGCGGTGCTCTGGCTGGATGGGGCCCGGGCCTTCAGCCCCCGCCCACGGGATGCCACGGAGGCACGGCTGCAGACCCTGCTCAGACGGGAAGCGGCGGCGGGCGATCGCCCTTTCCCCCTGGCGCAGCACTGGTGGGGCGATCGCTGGCGCCGCTGGCGATCCGCAGGGCCCCGCGATCGCCTCACCCCCCAGGGGTTCCTGGCCCTGGCGCAGCGCTTTGAGCCGGACCGCTACTACGCCACCCATCCGGCTCTGCCAGGCCAGTTCGACCGCGACAGCCTCACCCTCGACCCGGCCCAGCAGCAGGCCTTCGGGCGGCTGCAGACCTGGTGTCGGCAACGTCAGCTGCCGCTGCTGTTCATCGATGCCCCTCTGACGGACCGCTATCTGGATGCCCCCCGGCGGCTGCACCAGGAGCGGTTCCACCGCTGGCTGGCGCAGCAGGCGCTGCCCTGGCGGGACTACAGCAATCGCTGGCCGCAGCGGTACGGTTACTTCGCAGATCCCAGCCACCTCAACCGCCAGGGGGCTCGGTCCCTGGCGGTTGAGGTGGCCCAGGATCCGGCAATTCCCTGGCAGCGCTGGCTGGAGCCCTAGACAGCGACGGCGCAGAGCTTGTCGGCCAGTTCCAGTTCCTGCCGGTGCATGTCGGCGATCGCCTGCTGGATCAGTACTCGGGGCTCTACCCCCGCCTCGAATCCCCGCAGCCAGCGCTGGGCCCGGTTGCCGTCCCGCAGGATGCGACCGATGGGGGCCAGGTAGCAGCCGAAGCCCCGCGCCCGGGCGTCTTCCCGGACGGAATCCAGCAGTTCCCGCACCCAGTCGGCGGCGAGGATCGGCCGTCCATCCTGCCAGTGGTGCAGGGTTGCCTCCAGGCTGGACCGGGCTGCCGCAGTTTCATTGGCTTCCGTCAGGGCCAGCATCTCCTCCGGTTCCAGGTGGCTTATGGTCAGCGGGTCCAGTTCCGGTCGGGTCAGCACCTGCCAGAGGCGGGCCTCCAGCAGGGCGGTGATCGCCAGCAGTTCCAGGGGATCGTCGATCAGGTCGCAGATCCGCAGCTCCAGCCGGTTCAGGGAGTAGGGACGGTTGTCGCCGTTGGGCCGGACGGAACTCCAGAGGTGCCGCACGTTCTGCATCGTCCCCAGGCGCAGCTGGGCTTCGGTCCAGCGACAGAAGTGGGCGTGGCTCTCGAACAGGGGCACCTCGCTGGGCGTCTTGGGGAAGACTGCCCAGCGGCTGGAGTGCTGGCCGGTAGGTTCGCCATCGAGGAAGGGGGAGGCGGCACTGAGTGCCAGGTAGAGCGGTGCTTCCAGCCGCACCAGCCGACAAGCCCGCATCAGCGCCTCGGGGTCCTCGATGCCGACGTTGATGTGGACGCTGGCCGTGACCACCCGGGTGCCGTAGGTCTGCTCGATGTAGCTGTGGTAAGGGTTGGCCGGGTCGGAGCGCTCGAATACCCGGCTGTCGCCCAGGGACAGGGTGCTGCCCGGAAGCAGGGTGTAGTCGGGGTTCAGCCGCTGCAGATACTGACGCAACTGCTGCCGAGGCTTGAGCAGATCGCACAGCAGCCGGTCGTAGGAGAGTCGCGGCGGTGTGGTGTATTCAACGTTGCGCCGGTCCGGTTCCCGGATGAAGCCGTTCAGATCGGCGACGATACGATCCGCCAATCCCACGATGTCGCCATCGGTGGTGCCGGTATAGAGTTCGATCTCAAAGCCCTTGGTCAGCAGCACGCAACACGCTCGCGAAGGCCACGGTCTCCAGTATCCATCGAACCGCGGCTGCCCGGCCGCAGCGCTATGGCCTCCTCCCTCGACCGCGATCCCGATGGCGATCGCCAACTGGCCCGTCGTTTCCACCAGCAGTTGCGCCAACGCGGCTACTGGGACTGTCTACCCAACCCCAGTCAGGGAGCGGCCCTGGCCGGGTTCAACCCCAACCTCAGCCGCGACCCGGAAACCCGGTTCCGGATTGCCTGGCTGCTGGGCTCCACGGTGCGCCGCCGTGCCCTGAGTGCGCCGGAGCGGCGGCTGCTCGAAGCCAGCGCCCAGGAACTGGACGGCAATCAGCGGCTCTGCCCGGCGCGGCAGCTGGCGATCGCCCGCCTCTACCACCGCCTCCAGGCCTGGCCTCAGTCCGCCTGAGCGGGCTGCAGACAGCGCAGCGCTTCGAGCAGGCCGCGGGCCTTGTTCAGGGTTTCCTCGTACTCGTTCTTGGGAATCGAGTCAGCGACGACTCCGGCTCCCGCCTGCACCGAGACCCGTTGCCCTCCCTGGCCATCGGGCTGCACCAGCATGGTGCGGATGGTGATTGCGGTATTCAGCTGGCCCTCGAAGTCGTAGTAACCGTAGGCACCGGAGTAGGGACCGCGGCGGCAGCCTTCCAGGTCGTGGATGATCTCCATCGCCCGAATCTTGGGGGCACCGCTGACCGTACCCGCCGGGAACGTGGCCTTGAGCAGCGACCAGGCATCGCAGTCCGGGGCGAGGGTTCCGACCACGTTGCTGACGATGTGCATGACGTGGGAGTAGCGCTCGATCACCATCAGCTGATCGACCCGGACACTGCCCCGTTCACAGACCCGACCCAGGTCATTGCGGCCCAGATCGACCAGCATCACGTGCTCGGCCACCTCCTTGGGATCCGCCAGCAGATCCTCCTCCAGGGCCAGGTCCTCGGCGACGGTGCGGCCCCGCTTGCGGGTACCGGCAATGGGCCGCACCGTCGCCAGGAACTGCTGCGGATGCTCGGGATGATGCTCGGCCTTGACCATCACCTCGGGGCTGGAGCCGATCAGTTGCCAGTCGCCGAACTGGAAGTAGGCCATGTAGGGCGAGGGGTTGATCAGCCGCAGGGAGCGGTAGAGGTCGAAGGGCTCGCCGCCATAGCTGGTGGTCAGGCGCTGGGAGAGCACTACCTGAAAGATGTCGCCGGCTTTGATGTGCTCCTTGGCCCGCAGCACATTGGCGCAGAACTGTGCCTCGGTGGTGTTGCTCTCGAAGGGCACCGGTTGGGCCGGGGCGGATTGGGGCGGTAGCCAGGCGAGGTGGCGATCGCTCGGCCCCAGGGGCTGCCGGAAGCGCTCGACCAGATCGGCGACCCGGGCGCAGGCGGCGGCGTAGGCCCGGGTGAGGTCCGGTTCCGCCTGCAGATCGGCGTAGGCAACGGCGTAGAGTTTGCGCTTCACCTGATCGAAGATCAGTAGGCTGTCGATCTGCATCCAGCAGCCGTCGGGCAGATCGCCCTCACCGCCACTGTGGACCGGCACCCGTGGCTCGATCCAGCGCATCAGTTCGTAGCCCCAGAAGCCGAACAGCCCCCCCAGACCCGGTGGCAGTTCCGGCAGGTTCACGGGCCGGTAAGGAGCCAGACAGGCCGTCAGTGCTGCGAAGGGGTCGCCCTGGAATTCCTCCTGGCGGCCATCGCGATAGGTGCGGGTGGTGCGATCGCCCCGGGCTTCGAGCACCCAGAGGGGATCGCAGCCGAGGAAGCTGTAGCGACCGACCTGATCTCCGCCTTCGACGGATTCGAGCAGAAAGCTGTAGCGGCTGTCGCGGCAGACCCGGTACCAGGCCGATACCGGCGTATCCAGATCGGCGACCCACTCCTGATAGACGGGAATGAAGTTCCCCTCGCGGGCGAGGGCGCTGAAGGCCTGAAAGTCCGGGAAAGCCATGGATCCTGGGAACGCCGATCAACTGATGCTAGGTCATTGTCCCCCACAATCCCGGTTCACCCCGAACGGAAAACGGCAGACCCCGGAAGGAGTCTGCCGTTCGTTTCAGAAGCAGTTCTGCCTTCGAAGTCTAGACTTCAAAGGTTTCCTTGCCGGAGAACTTGATCTGAGCAGGATTGGGGTTTTCACCGATGCGACGATCGACCTTACCGGCGTAGGAGCGCCCTTCGTTCGCCTTCTCGGGGAAAACGCCGTCCTTGGGATGCAGGTACTCGATGTCGCCGGTGGGGAAGACGCGGTAGATCTTGAAGCTTTCGATTTTCGGCTTGAACTTGGTGCGCAGTTGGGTACCGAGAGCCAAGGCCTGCTCTTTGCGGGCGAAGTACAGCAGGTTGTCGCCTTCGTGCATCACGGCAGCGCCGCCGGTGGGCAGTTCGAAGACCTGCTCCTTGGTGCTGGTCCAGGTGATGGCGTACTTCTCTTCGGTTTCAGCAGCCTTCAGCAGACCACCGGTGCTGCCACCGAAGGCAGGAGTCTTCCCAGTCAGAGTCTCGGCCATGGTTTTTCTCTGGCTTGTTTTTTAGGAATGCTATCACCGCCGATTCCGGGGCGATCGCCGTCTGTTACAGAACTTCAGACAGGTGCAAGTGCCCGGAAATACACCTCAGTCCTGGCACGAAAGTCCAGTCATGGCCCTGATTCTTCACAATGGTTGCATGTCCCACCGCTACCTGCTGTTCTGGAAGCCCTTCGACGTCCTCTGTCAGTTCAGCCCCGGTGATCAGCCGGAGCAGCGCACCCTGGCGGAATTCATCGATGTGCCCGGTGTCTATCCGGCCGGGCGGCTGGACCGGGACAGTGAGGGACTGCTGCTGTTGACGGACCATGGCGCCCTGCAGCACCGTCTCTGTGATCCCCGTTTCGGGCATCCCCGCACCTACTGGGTGCAGGTCGAGCACATCCCCGCTGATGCGGCCCTGGAAGCGCTGCGGCGGGGCATCGATATCAAGGACTACCGCACCCGTCCGGCCCGGGTGACCCGTCTTGATCCGGCTCCGGACCTGCCCCCGCGTCAGCCCCCGATTCGCGTCCGCAAGACCATCCCGGATGCCTGGCTGGAGATCACGCTGACGGAAGGGAAGAATCGACAGGTAAGGCGAATGACCGCTGCCGTCGGTCACCCGACCCTGCGACTGGTGCGCAGCCGCATCGGGCTCCCGGCCGGATTCGGGATTGATCACCTGGACCTGGGGGGGCTTCAGCCGGGGGAGTGGCGCGATCTGACAACGGTCGAGCGCCAGGCCCTGCTCTCCCTGCTGCAGAATCGGTCCTCCCATGAACACCCAATGGCTCAGCCCCAGAAGCGCCGATTCCGATGAGGAGGACACCCGCATCCTGCCGCTGGTGCTTGAGCAGGTGGACGAGGTCGGCCTCAGTGAAATCGGTCGGCTGCGGGATCACAACGAGGATTTCCTGATTATCGACAGTCAGGTCCAGCGCCTCAGCACGGGGTTTGGCCATCAGTGCCGGCTGCGGGGGCTTTACATCCTCTGTGACGGCATGGGCGGTCATGCGGCCGGGGAGATTGCCAGCCGCCGCGCCGCCGAGGTGTTCCGCCAGGAGGTGCTCACGCACTGGACTGAGCAGGGGCTGCCCGCCGATCGGGTCCTGCGACGGGCGCTGGCGATCGCCAACCAGGAGCTGTTCAACCTGAATGAGGCGGCCCACAGCCAGGGGCGGGGCCGCATGGGAACCACCCTGGTGGCGTTGCTGCTGGGCGAGCTGCAGGCGGTGATTGTCCATGTCGGTGATAGCCGCGCCTACCGCTACCGGCGCCGCCAGGGACTAGAACAGCTCACGCTCGACCATCAGGTGGCTCAGGATGCGATTCATCGGGGGATGGAGGCGGCGATCGCCCTGGCCCAGCCGGAGGCCTACCAGCTCACCCAGGCCCTCGGCCCCCGGGAAAGTGATGCCCTGGACCCGGCTATCTGTCATTTCAGTCTGGAGGAGAGCCAGCTGCTGCTGCTTTGCAGTGATGGCCTCTCGGATCACGAGCTGCTCCGTGAACTGGTGGACAGTCATATTGCCCCCATGGCCCGCAGTCAGGCCTATCTGCCCCACCTGGCCCAGGACCTGCTCGATCTGGGCAACGACTGCAACGGTCACGACAACCTCAGCCTGATCGTGGTGCGTCTGATCCTCAAGCCTTTGCGCCTGACGGGCCTGGAAGCGTCTCAGGCCGGGCCGTAGATGCCCCGCAGCCGCCGCAGGGTGGGATTACCGGCATCCTCTCCACCACAGCGCCAGTGGTGGGGATCGATCTCCAGTTCGATCCGTCCCAGACAGGGCAGGGTCAGCCCCCAGACCTGAGGAGTCTGCAGCAGTGCGGCCAGCAGATACTGCAGGAACCCGCCGTGGCTGACCAGCCAGAGGCGATTGCAGGGGGCGTTCAGGGCTCGCTCCCAGACTGCATTGGCGCGCTGGCGCAGCTGTGTCGGCGTCTCCGCTCCGGGAATCGGTCGCCAGAGGGGGTGGCTGATCAGCTCCTGGCAGAGCTGCGGATGGCGCTGCTGGGCCTCTGACCAGGTGAGACCGGAGAGAACGCCATCGTCGATTTCCGTCAGGTCCGGCTCCAGGATCAGCTCCGACGGGCCCCAGCCCGCTTCCTGCTGCAGAATCGCGGCGGTTTCCCGGGCGCGGCGCAGGGGGCTGACCAGCCAGCGATCCGGGGCCGGTCCGCAGAGTGTGCGGGCCAGGCGGCGACTGTCTTCCCGACCCTGTTCGGTCAGCGGTACGTCCGTCCGCCCCAGCATCCGCCCCTCGGCATTACCCTCTGCCTCAGCGTGGCGCAGCAGGACCAGGTGCATGGTCGGTCTCCAGAGGCAGGAACACCGTCAGCTGTTCTTCGGTGGCACTGATCTGCTGCACCGTCAGACGCCCGCCCAGTCGCTGGAACAGCTGACGGGTGGTCTGCAGATTCAGGCCGAGGCTGCCGGTCTGGGGCCGGAACACCAGCAGTCGTCCCAGTTCCCGGGTGGGGGTGGCCCGCGGTTGCTCCGACGCCTGGGTGCGTAGCATCAGCTTCAGCTGCCCCCCGAGCACGGTCGCAGCCAGGCAGAGGCGACTGCCCCCGGGCAGATTGCGGGTGCAGCGGTCCATCAGACCCCCCAGGGCCTGGGCCAGCAGCGCCGGGTCACTGACAACGGCCGGTAGGGACTCTGGCAGATCGAGGCGAAGTTCCAGGCCTCGACGCTCGGCCTGGCGCTGCCAGCGAGGCAGGGATTCGGCCAGCAGTTCCGCCAGGGCCGTGCGGGCCCTGGGGGGTTCCATCACCTCTTGGCGATCGATCTCGGCCGCCCGGAAGATCAGCCCGAAGCGGTCGATCTGTTCGCTGCACTCCTGGTCGATGGACTCCAGCCGCTGCCGGGCGGCCCCGCTCAGTTCGCTGCGGCGCAGCAGCGATCGCGTCAGGGTGCGGATCGTGGTCAGGGGCGTCTGCACCTCGTGGGCCAGGGCCTGCACCAGTTCCACGTCCTCGTGCTCCGGTCGCTGGGCGGGGTCCTGGGTGACGGGGACGGCATCCTGGCTTTCCAGATGGGCCAGCATCCGGTGCATGAAGGCGGATGCCGTGCCCAGGTTCACCTCCACCGGAGGCAGGGCCATCAGCCGTTCCTGTAGCCAGCGGGCCTGGGCGGGGGCGACCCGCACCGTCCGCTGCCAGAGCATCAGGGCGCAGTGGCGCAGTACCTCGGGCTCGAAGCTGAACTGAAAGCTGGGGCGATCGCCATCCCGGTAGCAGAGCACCAGACTGAGGGCCGGAGTGAGCAGCAGACAGAACTGTTCTCGCGCCAGGGGATCCTCATCGGTCAGGGCCAGCACCTGGGGCATGACGGTGCCGCTGGTCTCCTCCGCCCCCGGCAGACAGGGCGCGGGCAGGGAGAGGCCGCGGTACCAGACCTCCGGCATCCAGATCCAGGGCTGCAGCACCTCCAGCAGGGCCTGATCCCCCAGGACCGGCAGGGGACCGCACATCAGCAGACCGGGGCTGGGGGCCGCCCGCAGACTCGGCCAGTCCTCCCGCAGCAGGTCCGTGGCGCTGGCGATCGCCGCCCACCACTGGCGTTCGCTGGCCCGCCCCGGATCGGTGCGCCAGGGTTCACTCTCCCGGAGCAGGTCCGTAAAACCGAGCTGGTGAAGGGGATTCATCGGCGGAGATGGAGGTCGGCGGACCCGGGGTGGGTGCTGCCTTCAGGCTACCGTTCCGGCTGTCGGGCTGGGCAGGGGAAAGCCGTACTGCCCTCAGCGGCGGACCCGATAGCGGGCCCGGTAGACAGCCTCGACAATGCCCAGGGCCAGGAAATTGGTCAGCATGGCCGACCGGCCGTAGCTGACCCAGGGTAGGGGAATCCCGGTCACCGGGCCCAGGCCGATGGTCATGGAGATGTTGATCACCATCTGGAACAGCAGCATTGCCAGGGTGCCGATGGCCAGCAGCGAACCGAAGTCGTCCTTGGCGGTCTGGGCAATCACCACCAGCCGCCAGCAGATCAGGAAGCAGATGGTGACGACGGCCATCGACCCCAGAAAGCCCAGTTCCTCCCCGATGGCCGAGAAGATGAAGTCGGTGTGCTGCTCCGGGATGAAGCGCAGCTGGGTCTGGGTGCCCTGGGTCAGTCCCTGGCCCCAGAAGCCGCCGGCCCCGATGGCGATGCGCGACTGGATCAGGTGATAGCCACCACCCAGGGGGTCCTTGTTGGGGTCCAGGAAGAGAATCAGCCGGTCCCGCTGGTAGTCGTGGAGGACGTGCTCCCAGAGAAATCCGGACACCAGCCCCGCCAGGACATTGACCCCCAGGGCCAGGCTGGTGCCCAGCCGCTGCCAGGGCAGGCTCTTCCAGGCATTCCAGGCCACCACCCCCAACCAGATCGGCCAGGCCCAGCGCAGGGCCTCGAACAGAATGGCCGAGACCAGCGGCGAGATCATCAGGATCAGCCAGTTGGAGCGGGCGTTGGCCCAGTAGAGCATGCCGAAGGCGATCGCCCCGAACACCAGCGAGGTGCCCAGATCCGGCTGGATGAACACCAGGCCCCAGGGAACCGCGATGATGGCCAGAGTGCGGAAGATCGAGGCCAGGCGATCGGCTGGTCGATCGGCCAGCAGGGCTGCCAGCACGATGATCAGCCCCAGTTTGGCGAACTCCGAAGGCTGGACGTGGAAGCCCGCGACGTTGATCCAGCGCTGGGCCCCCAGGGCGCTGGTGCCGACGAAGCGTACCGCCAGCAGGGACAGACAGGTGACCCCGTAAATCCACCAGTGCCAGTCGTAGAGGTTCTGGTAGCGGCCACGGGCACACCAGAGCATCAGCGCCACCCCAACCCCGCCGGTGAGCCAGTGCTGCCACCATTCGGCGTAGTCCTGGTTGAGCTGGGTGCTACGGATCACCAGCCCCCCCAGGAAGGTGAGGGCGATCGCCAGCCCCGCCAGTCCCCAGTCCGAGCCCTCCCAGGG
>CAWUMD010000039.1:0-14126 GCA_963923365.1 uncultured bacterium | reverse complement strand
CGGCCAGCCGCACCAGCCGGGTGTGGGTCGGCAGATGGCGGGTCTCCCGGTTCCAGCGATGGATCAGCAGGGTCAGTAGGGCCATCTCCAGGGATTCGAGGGCCGGGGTGCTCATCCCCTGACGGATGCCATCGGCCAGCTGCTGCATCAGTAACGTCACCGTCTCCTGGATATCGGTCTGCGCTATCTCGTCCAGGCCGGTCTGTAACTGGTGTAAGGCCTGCTGGCGGGCGGCTTCGGCCTTGAGAACCTGCCGGTCAAGACTGATCGCGATCGCCCGCACATTCTGCAACCGCCAGTTCAGGGGGCGATGGGGCAACCGCCAGGGCTGCTGTCGGGGAAGCTCACGGCTGGGGCCGCCATCTCCGGATTGCTGCTGCCCCTGCTCCACCAGCCAGATCTGAATCCGACCGGGGCTCGGCTCCAGCCTCAGTTGCAGCTCACCCTGCAGATCCAGCATGCGGATGCAGCTGCGGCGTGTCACCTGAAGGGTGAGCTGGAGTTTCACGTCGAGCCCGGGGGGCAGCAGGCTGATCAGCCCATCCGCCAGGGGGAGGTCGAGGGATGCTGCGGGCAGGGCCTGCAACTGTCGGGCGTTGAAGGACAGGACATCGACCATGGTGGAGCCTGACTGGAGTGGACAGCCCCCGGGGCCTTTCCCCACCATACATACGGTTATGGATTTCGGTTGTTGCCAGCACGTCTGGTGCTCAGACCGGAACGGTAACGCAGGGTCTGAGACGGGGTTTCGTGATAGAGGCTGCGGTAGGCCCCGAGGGTGGAGCTGCTGTAGGGCAGGCCGCAGCCTTCCACCAGGGAAATGATTCCATCTTGGGCCAGCTCATCCGCATCCGGGGACTGCAGGCGCTGATGCAGGAGTTCCAGACGCTGCTGCTTCAGCCAGCGGGTCGGGGTTGTCTGCAGCTCCCGCTCGAAGGCCAGTTGCAGGCTGCGTTGGGTGATCCCCAGTGCCTGGCAGAGTTGTCCCCACCGGATCGGTTCGGTCAGATGGGCCTGCAGCCAGTCGATCGCCTGGTGCAACATCTGCGCCGACCCGCCCGGGCTGGACTCCACCCCCATCCAGTGGTGGATCAGAACCGTAATCAGGGCCTGGTGCAGCAGCAGAATCGTCCGTTCCGAACGGCAGCTGTCCAGGCAGTCTTCGATCTCCAGCAGCAGTTGTCGCAGCAGTAGGGGTCCGGTGAAGCGGGCTGCATGGTTGGGCAGGGTGCTCGGGGGAACGATGCCCTGTTTGCGGGCTTCCTCGAAGATGCGGCCCCGCTTCAGACAGACCCCCAGACCGCTGAGGTTGCTCAGCTCCACCGGCAGGCAGGTGGGCCCGGCACAGACCAGGGGCTGGGGCAGCACCGGCGATGGGGCCGTGGACCGGGCCTGCTGCAGCCGCTGATGCCCGTTCCGGGCCAGCCAGATGGTCAGCTGCTGCTCCCCGAGCTGGATGGAGCTACGTAGTCTGCCGGTGCTGGTGGCCCGGCAGTAGCGGCTGACGCCGGTGCTATAGAGGTCGAGCGATGCCGAGAAGGGGGCAGGCTCCCAATCGAGAAACTCAACCCCGTCCAGAACCCTGGCGGCATCACGGATGAATTGCTCAAGGCTGGCGTCAGCCAGAACGGTCTGAAATTGGACGCTGGACATCAGCAGGCAGAATGCAGAGAGAGGCCGGAACCGCCCCGGTCTGCCCGGCTTGGAGGTCGGTCAGGGCATGACAGTCAACTTATCTGGAATGACCCCTGGATCGAGTTCTGCGTCTCATTGGGCGAAGAAAATCATTGAAAGCGAAGGCGATTGCCCGTTGAGTTGATGCAAAGTTTGATGTATAAACCTGCTACTGCTGTGATTGCTGCTTGTGCTGTTTCGCTTGGGTTATCAGAGTCATGGTTTCAGAGCCCCGCATCCTTCGCCTTCTGGGTGTCCCCGCGTCAGCGGCGATCGCCGCCCTGCCCCTGGGCGGGGAGGATATGAGTTTCTGTCTGGACGTGCTGGAGCGTCTGGAAGGACCGGATCCCCAATTGTGCGATCAGGCCTGTGCTGAACTCGAGCGGTTCATCGGTTCTCTGGTGCTGTCGGCGATCGCGCTGCAGGCCCTGCTGGATCGCTACCTGAGTCGAGAGTAAACCGTCCTGGAAGACGCCGCGCCCGGGTCTCTCGGCCCGGGCGCATATCAGCGCATATCAGCTCGCCGACGGTTGTGACCCGCGAGCGGGCGGTCCTCAGCGCATCAGGTTGAGGCTCTGGAGCAGGGCCATGGCGGCAAAGACCAGGAACAGCGCTCCGCTGAGCCGGTAGAGCAGTTTTTCGGAGAGGTGCTGGGCCACCATCCGACCGCTGACGACAGCGATCGCGGCGGTGATCGCGTGGCCGAGAATCGCCCCGAGGGTGACCCCGACAGCGTTCAGGTTGGGAGCTGCCGCCAGGAAGATGGTGGTGAACTGGGTGCGATCGCCCCATTCGGCGACGAACACCAGGGTCAGGGCCTCGAGGACGATGGCGATCGCATTGCTGGTCTGCAATTTTGCGTCCGCCGCCCGGACAATTGCTTCGGCATCTGCGGCCTCGTCATTCTCGACTCCGGCCGGCATCTGCTGGGCATCCCAGAGCAGCTTCAGGCCGAATCCGGCGAAGAGGACCACCTCGATGATCTTCAGTAGGTCCTCCGGCAGAATCTTGAACACCACCCGACCGATGCCCACTGATAGCAGTGTCATCCCCGCCAGCGCCAGCACAGAGCCCAGGAAAACCCAGCGGCGCGGGTGGCGGGTAGCCAGAAGGGCGGCGATGAAGAAGGTCTTGTCTCCCAGTTCCGCCAGGGTGATGGCGGTCAGACCAGCGGTGAAACCGGGCAGGAAGGAAGGAATCTGGGCGGCAGACACAGGCGTTTCATCGTCACATCAGGGCGATGCTATCAGGTTTGGCGATCGCCCATGTTCATAGTCATTTCATGATTGAAATGACAGCGATTGGCGTCCCATTCTGATCAGTGGTGTCCCTTGTGAGCCTTCAGCAGTCGGCAGTTCTGGCCGGAGGTCTCGATCTGGATGGTGGGATGCTCGATGCCGAAGCGATCGTGCAATTGCTGGCTGAGATCGTGCAGCCAGTCGTCACCGGGATGGCCGTTGGGCAGTACCAGATGGACCGTCAGGGCCGACTCCTGGGTGCTCAAGGCCCACACGTGCAGATCGTGCAGATCCGCCACGCCGGGCTGCGATCGCAGGTAGGCCTCCACCTGCGGCAGGTTGATGTGCTCGGGCACGGCATCCAGCATCAGGTCCAGAGACTCCCTGAGTAGCGACCAGGTGCTGAGGCCGATGAGCAGGGTGATCACCAGACTGACCAGCGGGTCGACCCAGCTCCAGCGGGTGAACTGAATCACAAATCCGGCACCGATCACACCGACGGAGATCGCCGCATCGCTGCCCAGGTGCAGGAAGGCGGCCCGCAGGTTCAGATCCCGCTTGCCCTGCTGCAGAAACAGCAACGCCGTGCCGCCGTTGATCAGCACGCCCAGCCCGGCCGCCAGGATCACCGGTCCGTAGGCAACCGTTGCCGGTTGCTGCAGTCGCTGGAAGGCTTCCCAGGCGATGCCGCCGCAGACTGCCAGCAGGGCGGCGGCGTTGATCAGGGCTGCCAGAATGCCGACTCGGCTGAGCCCGAAGGTGCGGCGATCGCTGCGGGGGCGACGGGCCAGCCGCACCGCCATCAGGCCCAGCACCAGGGCAATCACGTCACTGAAGTTGTGGCCGGCATCGGCCAGCAGGGCCAGGGACCCGGCCGCCAGACCGACAATCAGCTGGACGGCCACCAGCAGGCTGTTCAGCACCAGGCTGATCACGAAGGCCCGGTCGACTCGGTCGGAGCTGGGGTGTTGATGATGGTGATGATTGCCCACGGCGGCATCCTGCGCTCGGAATGCGTTTCCCGGGGCCTTGCCGGTCCGGGGGAGCCCGCCCCATCAGGAAACTCCGCCATCCTATCAAGCCGGTCGGAACAGCACGCTCACGATCGCGGGTTCCACCCTGGCGGCTGTTCTTCCGGGGCCGGACTTCCCTGAACCGTCGCGGGCCGCTGAAGGGTAGCGTAGTAAGCAGCCGCTTCCTGCCGCTTGCGGTATCAGGGGAGCGTAAGTAGCAACCGATGCACCCCTGTGGTTATCTGCTGATGGTAAAGTCTGCCCCGCAGCTGGTTTCGGTGAACCCGATGAAACCGCGCCTCCTGCGCCACCTTCTCCTGGCCCTGGCCCTGAGCGAGCTGCTGTCGCTGCTGCCGGCGCTGGTCTGGCGAGAGACCCTGCCCTGGGTGCTAGCGATCGCCCTGGTCACGGTGATCCTGCTGGCGCCCCAGGTTGCGGATTGGTGGGTGCTGCAGCGCCGCTGGCCTGACTGAGGGGTCGGGCGTCACACTGAACTGCAGCCCCGTCGAGCCTGACTGATGCCGGATCTGCTGCTGCCGCTGCTATCGCTGCAGCCCACCCTGTCCCACGCCGCCACCGGGGCTGAACTGGCCCGCACCCTGACCATCTGTCTGCTGGGGGCGACCTCGGTGGCCCTGATCAGCCGCTGGTTCCGGCTGCCCTACATTGTTGGTCTGGTGCTGGCGGGGCTGGCGATTACCGAACTGCTGCCCCTGCGTATCGGCATTGACTCCGGGCTGATTCTCAACTTCTTCCTGCCGATTCTGCTGTTCCAGGCCGCGATCAACACCGATATCCGCCGCCTGCGCTCCAGCTGGCTACCGGTGGGATTGCTGGCGGGGCCTGGGGTGCTGATGGCCACCGCCGTCACCGCGGTCCTGCTGCAGTGGGGGTTGGGCCTGGGTTGGATTCCCTCGCTGCTGCTGGGCACCATCCTGGCGATTACCGATACGGTCTCGGTAATTGCCGTCTTCCGGCAGATTTCCGTGCCCTCGCGCCTGATCACGATCGTTGAGGGGGAAAGTCTGTTCAATGACGGTGTTGCGCTGGTGCTGTTCAGTCTGATCCTGTCGTTGCAGCAGGGGCGACAGCTCGATGGACTGGCGGCGGTGCAGTCCCTGGTTACGGTGATTCTGGGTGGGGCCCTGGTAGGAGTTGGCATTGGCTATCTGGCCAGTGCCCTGTTCCGCATCCTCAAGGAGGATGACCTCAGTGCCACGTTGCTGACGGTGGCGATCGCCTTCGGAACCTATCAGTTCGGTGAACTGCTGCATGTCTCCGGGGTGGTCGGGGTGGTGATTGCCGGGCTGACGGTGGGGCACCTGCTGCAGGAGGGCGAGATCCCGCCGACGGGACGGCTGACCCTGTTCACCTTCTGGGAGTACGCAGCGTTCTGCGTCAACACCTTCATCTTTCTGCTGATCGGCGTGGAGGTGGACCCACGCACCCTCTGGACGATCCTACCGGCGGTGCTGCTGGCGATCGCTGCCTACCAGCTGGGCCGCCTGCTCTCGGTCTATCCCCTGATGACCCTGGCCAGTTGCCTGGAACGGCCGGTGCCCTGGCCCTGGCGCCATGTCCTGTTTCTGGGCAACATCAAGGGCTCGCTCTCGATGGTCCTGGCCCTGAGTATCCCCGTCGGCATGGCCAACCGCAGTCAGATTGTGGTGATCGTGTTCGGGGTGGTGCTACTGTCGCTGGTCGGCCAGGGGCTGAGTCTGCCCTGGGTGGTGAAGCGGTTGCCCCTGGGCAGCGGCTCCGGCAAATCCCGGGAGGTGGAGGAACTGCAGGCCCGCCTGATTGCCGGTAAGGCCGTGCAGACCGAACTGGCCAGCCTCTACGAGAATGGGGTGCTGCCCAAGGCTCTCTACGAGGAGGAACGGGCCCGGGCCCAGGTAGGTATCGTCCAGGCAGAGCAGGCCCTGCGCCAGCGCTACAACCAGTTCATGGCCGCCTCCCGTGGAACGCCCGACTCGCTGCGCCCCCGCGCCACCCTGGAGCGACGTCTGCTGCTGGTGGAGAAGACCGCCCTCACCGATGCGGTGCGCAAGGGCATTCTTACCGCCGACAGCGTGGCGGAGCGGATGCAGGCGATCGATGCCATGCTGCTGGCCGCGGCGGACGACTGACGCCACTCAGGGATGGATCAGGTCGACGATGGCCTGGATCGAGCCAGGTTTGGTGGCTACCAGCAGGGTTGCCCCCGGAATCAGCCGGGTATTGCCGTCCGGGATGATCAGGTCGTCGTTGGGATGGGGCTGGTAGCCGATCACCAGGGAGTGGCTCGGGAAGCGGGGATCCCGGGCCAGATCGGCGATGCAGCAGCCCCCCATCGGTGAGGCCTCCGTCAGGGTGAGCTTGAACACCTCGATCTGCCCCTGCTCGAAGTGGAGCATCGACTCCACCTGGGGGAAGGCGATCGCGTTCACGATTGAGCTGACCGCCAGGTCGACAACGCTGATGATCTGGTGGGCCCCGGCCATGCGCACCGGCCCGATGAAGTCGGAGTTGCGGATGCGGCTGATGATCGTGGGGACCCCGTAGTGCCGCGCCAGGGTGACCAGGGCCAGATTGAGGGCGTCATCCTGCAGCGCGGCCACCAGCGCATCTGCCCGGGTGATGCCTGCCTCCAGCAGCACGTCGGTACTGACGGCACTGCCTTCAAAGGCCATCCCTCCGATGCGCTCGCGGACGCTGCGGCAGACCGCCGGGTCCTGGTCGACCATCGCCACGGTGTAGCCCTGCTCCAGCAGTTGCCGGGCCAGTTGCTGGCCGATCAGGCCGGCCCCCCCAATCAGTACGTACATGGCACTCCCCCTACGCTGCCAGCTGACCGACTGCCGTCGGTAGCTGCCGCAGTTCCAGACCCGCCTGGAAGATCTCCTCGATCGGCAGCATTCGGCCATCGGCGGTCATAAAGCGGTGATCGGCAGTCGCCCGAATCATCTGGCCATCCTCCAGTTCGTACTCGATCACTTCCTGTACCCCCCGCTGATGCCACTGGCCGATGGGCTGGGCGTAGACGTAGCCCTCGGGGGTACAGCAGAAGACCCGGCAGGCAATCCGCTCCTCGACAATGCGCCCGATCGGCAGCGGGCCATACTCCAGGGTCAGGATTTCGCTATCGGCGCTGAGGCAGTACTCGGCGAACAGCACCATCTGGTCGAACAGCTCCGCCGCAACCTTGCCGTCGACGCCAGTCTTCTGGGCGCCCTCGACAAAGGTGCTCTGGTGCTTGAGCATCTCGTCGACCTTCTTCTTACCCATGGCCCGGCGCAGCAGGTCCGCCTCACCCAGGGTGTAGCCGCCCATGTCCTGGGCGATCTTCATGATCTGCTCCTGGTAGACCATGATTCCGTAGGTCTCGTTCAGGATCGGCTGGAGGATTTCGTCGGCGTAGTCGATCGCCTCGCGGCCATGCTTGCGGTTGATGAACTTGGGAATCAGGCCGGCATCCAGGGGGCCCGGTCGGTAGAGGGCGAGAATCGAAGAGATGTCCTCGAGATTCGATGGCTTCAGTTCGCGCACGATCTGGCGCATCCCCGAGGATTCGAGCTGGAACACGCCTTCCAGATCTCCCTTGGCCAGCAGCTGGAAGGTGGCTGGATCGTCCATGGGCAGTTCATCCGGGTCGATCTCCTGACCCCGGGTCAGCTTCACCAGATCCAGCGCCTTCTGGATCATCGTCAGGTTCTTCAGGCCCAGGAAGTCCATCTTCAGCAGGCCGCAGGCCTCGATGTCCTCCATGTAGTACTGGGTGATCACCTGACCGTCGTTGTTGCGCTGCAGCGGCACGATCTCATCCAGGGGCACCGAGGAGATCACCACCCCGGCGGCGTGAACCCCGAAGGTCTTGTTGGTGCCCTCGATCCGGATCGCCATGTCGACCCAGTGCTTCACCTTCGGGTCGTTGTCGTACTTCTCCTTGAACTCCGGCGCCGGGGTGTCGTCGGAGATCATCACCTTCAGCTTGGCAGGCTTGCCCCGGGCCACGGGAATCAGCTTTGCCATCCGGTCGGCCTCGCCGTAGGGAATGTCCAGCACCCGGGCCACGTCCTTGAGCACCGCCTTGGATGTCATGCGGTTGAAGGTAATGATCTGGGCGACCTTGTCCTCGCCGTACTTCTCGGTCACGTAGTCGATTACCTGCTCCCGCTTCTCGATGCAGAAGTCGGTATCGATATCCGGCATCGACTTGCGCTCGGGGTTGAGGAAACGCTCGAACAGCAACCCATGGTGCACCGGGTCGATGTTGGTGATCCCCATGCAGTAGGCCACCAGGGAGCCCGCCGCCGAGCCCCGCCCCGGCCCCACCGGGATGTTGTTGTCCCGAGCGAACTTGATGTAGTCCCAGACGACGAGGAAGTAGGCAGCGAAGCCCATCCGCTGCATCATCTCGATTTCGTATTCGAGGCGATCGCGATAGTCCTGGGGGCAGTCCGCGTAGGTCGGCTGTTTCAGCCGCCAGCACAGGCCATCCCGCGCCACCTCGGCCATGTAGGCGTCCTCGGTCTGGCCCTCGGGCACCGGGAAGGCGGGGATCTTCGGCTCCCCGAGAATGTTGTAGTCCTCGATCTTGCCCGCCACCTCCAGGGTGTTGGCCAGGGCCTCCTCGATCACGTCGTCCGTGAGGTGGTCCCGGAACAGCTGGCGCATCTCCTCGGCGGACTTGAGGTATTCGGTGCCGCTGTAGCGCAGACGCTTATCCTCGGTCACCAGCTTGCCGGTCTGGATGCAGAGCAGGGCGTCGTGGGCCTCGACGTCGAAGCAGCTGATGAAGTGGCTGTCGTTGGTGGCGATCAGCTTGATGTCGAGCTGGCGGGCCAGGCGGGCGATCGCCACGTTGACGATCCGGTCCTCCTGGGAGCCGTGGTCCTGGATTTCCAGGTAGAAGTCCTCCCCGAACAGGTCCTTGTACCACTGGGCCACCCGCTCGGCCACGTCCAGCCGCCCCTGCAGGATCGCCTGGGGAATCTCGCCCCCCAGGCAGGCGCTGGTGACGATCAGGCCCTCGGAATACTGCTGCAGGTGCTCCTTGTCGATGCAGGGGCGGGCGAAGATGCCGCGCCCCTTGAAGCCCTGCAGGTGGGAGATGGAGGTGAGCTTGACGAGGTTCCTGTAGCCCTGCTTGTTCTTGGCCAGGACGATCTGGTGGTACTTCTTCACCCGCGGGTTGGGGTCGGCGATCGAGCCGTTGACCACGTACATCTCGTTGCCGATGATTGGCCGCACCCCGCCCTGGTTCTTGCAGACCTTGAGCAGTTCGATGGCGCCGTACATCACGCCGTGGTCGGTGAGGGCGATCGCCGGCATCCCCAGTTCCTTGGCCCGGGCCACCAGATCCGGGAGCTGACTCGCCCCGTCCAGCAGGCTGTAGTCACTGTGAATGTGCAGACCGACGAAGGACATGGGCACTCGGCAACGGAACCATGGTCATCCTAACCGTGGTCATGACCGCCGGATCGACCGGCGCGGTCAATTCTCTCGTCCAAAAATAAATATCAGTCCTTGTGCAATGAATTTGTGTCCCCTGGAATCCCCGAGCTCCTGCGTCGGTTGTCCAGGACTTGAATATTATTTATTCGGACAATAATTTTAGGAAAGTTACTATCAGTTTCATTTTTATTCAGTCAGAGACTGGATTCTGCAGATTTCCTTCGATCAGTGGAACTCCGGGTTAGGGTTTTCAGGGGTCTGTCAGTTTTCCGCAATAGTGAGACCATCAGAGCGCCTCGACTGAACGATCGCCGTTCTCTGCGGATTCCGGTTGACGGTTGTGGGCGTTCCATCGCTTCGGTACTGAGGATTCAGTTATGTCCCTGATGTCTCGTCAATTGGTTGCGGTCGGTGTCGGTAGCCTCAGCCTGCTGGGGATGGTGCTGCCCGGACACGCCTACGATGATCGCATCGTCTCCCGGGAGCAGCGGGTGGCGGTGGCCTGCAAGTCGGCCTCCGATGGCAGTTTCGTCAGCATCAAGACCACGGTGAGTGAGCCGGTCTTCCACGTGCAGATGGCCAACCAGCCGCTGGATCAGTACAACGAGTCCGAGGGGCTGCCCCTGATCAAGTGGACCCAGACCCTGCCTTCGGCCCAGGCCAACGCCAACTACTCACCGGAAGCCCGCTGCCGTACCGTCAGTGCCCACCTGACCAATGCGATCTTCGGCATGGGCATCAAGGATGACGCTCAGCTCAAGGCTTTGGCCGACACCAGCAAGCTGGGCAACATCTACGGTCAGGGAGTGATCACCGGCAACCGTGTGCGGCCCGAGTCCACCTTCTTCACCCTGGCGCCGAACAACCAGCGCCGCCCGGTGGCAACCCTGGATAAGTTCCAGAACGGGATCCAGAGCATCGGTGGTCCCGATCTGCCCGCCGCTGTGATGCCCCCCGTGCTCGAATAACCCCGCAGCGGGGCTGAACCCAGGCAAGGCATCCGCCCGCTGACCGACCGGTCAGCGGGCGTTGCAGTGCAGCAGGTCCTGGAATCGGCGCAGGGACTGGCCCAGCAATGCCTCGCCCACCAGGGGCAGATTGTGGTGGTCTGCCTCCGGCACGATACAGAGCTGCTTCGGCCCGGCTGCCCGCAGAAACAGGGCCTGGCTCATGGCCACGGGCACATCCCGGTCCTGCTCTCCATGGATCAGCAGCAGCGGCAGGGTCAGCTGCGGTAGCTTGCCCAGGCTGTCGAAATGCTGGTGCAGCAGTCGCTCCGGGAAGAGGCCGAAGCGGCGGTCCAGACGCATCATGTCCCGGATGCGGGTGAAGGTTCCCTCGAGGATCAGTCCTCCCAGTTGCGGATGACGGGTTGCCAGTTCAACCGCGATCGCCCCGCCCAGGGAGTAGCCGTAGATGCTGATCCGTGACAGGGGCAGCCCGGAGCGCTGCTGCAGGTCGGCCAGGGCTACCTCGGCATCGGCATAGCTACGGTGTTCGTTGGGAAAGGGGCCGGAACTGGCGCCGTAGCCCCGGTACTCAAAGGCCAGAATCGACCAGCCCTGGTCCTGCAGCAGCCGGAAGCGGGTTTCGCTCTCCAGCCCAAAGCCGCAGTTGCCGTGGCAGAAGAGGATCGCCCGGTCCGCCCCTGGCGTCGGTAGCCACCAGCCGTTCAGCCGCTGGCGCCGCCCCACGGGCAGGGCGATCGCCTCGGCCCTCAAGCTGTCCCAGACCTCCGGCGGTAGGGGTCGGCCCCGCCGGGGCTGGAAAATGAAGCGTGCCTGCATCCCGTAAACCAGGGCACAGGCGCACAGGTAGAGCCCCAGGGGTGCCAGCAGCAGGAGCAGCAGCAGCCCCATCCTTCCTAACCGAGCTGGGGCTGACGACGGTGCCAGTCCGTAGACTGCTCGTAGGCATGGGCGACGCGGAAGACCTGGTCTTCGCGCAGCACATTACCGATGATCTGCAGGCCGATGGGCATGCCATTGGCATCGAAGCCGCAGGGCAGGCTCAGACCCGGCAGACCCGCCAGGTTGACTGGAATGGTCATCAGGTCGGAGAGGTACATGCTCAGGGGGTCGGAAGTCTTCTCCCCGGCTTTGAAGGCAGTGCTGGGCGCCGTGGGGCTGATCAGCACGTCCACCTGCTCGAAGCCGGCCTCGAAGTCCTGCTTGATCAAGGTGCGCACCTTCTGGGCCCGCAGGTAGTAGGCGTCGTAGTAGCCCGCCGAGAGGGCGTAGGTGCCGATCATGATCCGCCGCTTCACCTCGGCGCCGAAGCCTTCGGCCCGGGTGCGGCAGTACATCTCGATCAGGCTGTCCGGATCTTCAGTGCGGTAGCCGTACTTGACGCCGTCGTAGCGGGCCAGGTTGGCCGAGGCTTCCGAGGGGGCAATCACGTAGTAGGCGGGCAGCCCGTAGCGGAAACGGGGGCAGGAAATTTCCTTGATTTCAGCCCCAAGAGCCTTGAGCTGGGCGATCGCCGCCTGCACCGACTCGGCTACCACCGGATCCAGCCCTTCTCCGAAGGTCTCGGTGATCACGCCGACGCGCACGCCCTTGAGATCCGGCAGCAGGAACTGGGTGTAATCGGGCACGTCCACCTTCAGGCTGGTGGAGTCCTGGGGATCGTGACCGGCGATCGCCCCCAGCAGAATCGCCGCATCCTCGACGGTGCGGGCGAAGGGACCGATCTGGTCGAGGGAGGAGGCGTAGGCGACCAGCCCGAAGCGGGAGACCAGCCCGTAGGTGGGCTTGAGGCCGACAATGCCGCAGTAGCTGGCGGGCTGGCGGATGGAGCCGCCGGTGTCGGAGCCGAGGCTGATGACGCATTCGTCAGCCGCCACCGCCGCCGCAGAACCGCCGGAGGAGCCGCCGGGCACCCGTTCCACATCCCAGGGATTGGCGGTGCGCTGGTAGGCGGAGTTCTCGGTCGAGCTGCCCATGGCGAACTCGTCCATATTGGTCTTGCCGACGGTGACCGTTCCGGCTTCCGCCAGACGGCGGGTGACCGTGGACTCGTAGGGGGGCACGAAGGTCTCGAGGATCTTCGAGGCGCAGGTGGTGCGGATGCCCCGGGTACAGAGGTTGTCCTTGATGCCGATCGGAATCCCGGCCAGGGGACCGATGGTCTCCCCGGCGGCGATGCGGGCATCGACCGCCTTGGCCTGCGCCAGGGCCAGGTCCGGCGTCACCTGAAGAAAGCTCTTGAGCTGAGGCTCCAGGGCGGAGATCCGAGTCAGCGTTTCCTGGGCGATCTCGACCGCCGAACGCTCTTTGCGGACGAGTTGCTCATGCAGTTCCCGAATCGAGGCCATGCAGCAGCCTGAACTCCTGAAAAATAGGCAATCTCAAGTATAGGAGGAGTTCGCGCCCGGCCCCGAGCCGTGATCAGTGGCCGAAACGGCCCAGCAGCGACAGGTCTCCCCAATCCTCGGTCACCGTCAGTTGCTCAGGTTCCCGGCGGCGTTCGATGCGGCTGGAGATGATCTCGGCCCCTTCCTGGCGCAGATCATCGGTGAAGCCGCGTAGGGCCGCTGTGGCCGAGGACTGACGGCTGTACGGCCCGAAATAGTAGGTGCAGACCGGTCGATCGGTCCGAATCTCGATCCAGTAGGCCAGACCGAGACCGTTCAGAATCCCTTGAAGCATTACTCAACCGGCAGAAGCTCGCTGGCCCCGTTATAGTTCACCGGTTGAGTAATTTCAATTGCCTGCGCGGCTATTGCGCGGGGATCTCGGCGGGGATCGCATCCACCAGGTTGTGGGTCTGCTGCCAGCGCTGACGGAAGACCTCGTAGAGGGTCATGCCGGCAGCCACGGAGGCGTTCAGGCTGCCGGTGCTGCCCGCCAGGGGGATGGAAACCAGCTGGTCACAGCGCTCGCGGGTGAGCAGGCTGAGACCTTCGCCTTCGGCCCCGACCACCAGCACGATCGGACCGCTGAAGCTGGTCTTGTGCAGGGGGACGGCGGCCTCACCGGCGGTGCCGTAGATCCAGAAGCCCGCCTGCTTGAGCTCCTCCAGGGCCCGGTTGAGGTTGGTGACCCGGCTGACGGGGAAGGTCTCCAGGGCTCCGGCAGCCACCTTGGCGACGGTGGCGGTGACACCCACGGCGCGGCGCTGGGGAATCACCAGCCCCTGGGCTCCCATGGCCTCGGCAGAGCGGATGATTGCGCCGAGGTTGTGGGGATCGGTGAGTCCATCGGCGGCCAGCAGCACCGGCTGGTCGCTGGCGGCCTTGGCCTTCTCGATCAGATCGGCCAGTTCCAGATAGTCGTAGGCAGCCATCTGGGCGGCGATGCCCTGGTGCACGGCTCCCTGGGTGATCTGGTTGAGGCGGGGCATCTCCACCTCATCGACAACCGTGCCGGCGGCCTTGGCTTCGTTGATCTTCTCGAGGAAGCGGGGGTCGTAGCGCAGACGGGCGGTCACCCAGATGCGGTTCAGCTGGCGCTCACCGTCCAGTGCCGCCAGAACGGCGTGCTTGCCGTAGACGATGTCGGCGCTTTCCGCTTCGGCAGTGTCATCGCTGACGTTCGAGCCCGACACCGGTGCACTGCGGGAAATCGGAGCCCATTCCTGGCGATCGCGCTGGAAGCTACTGCCCGAGCCCCCGAAGCTGCGCTGTTCGCTCTCGTAGCGGGAACTGCCACGGTCGAAGTTCCGTTCCCGGGAACCGCCGCGATCCTCGCGGTCGAAGCGTTTGCCGCCCCGGTCATCGCGGTCGCGGAAGCGGTCCCATCGGTCGGCGCCGCGGCTGGAGTGC
>CAWUMD010000038.1:0-14298 GCA_963923365.1 uncultured bacterium | reverse complement strand
TGCCATCGCCGGATTCAGCCCGGTGGTCAATGGCGCTGCGGCCGACAGGTACCGTCTGCAGCTGCTGCCGCCAGCTCTTGGGAAAGACGGAGATTTCGTCGAGGCTGCGGGCCCCCCGTTCGTAGAGCCACTGGTGCAGTTGCTTGGCCCGGTAGGCGGGCTGCCCCTGGGCCGCGACGAACTCCGCCAGTTCCGGAAGAGAACGGCCCAGCAGCGGCGGGATGGGGGCAACGGGGAGGTCCACGGTGGTCATGGTCTAGCCCACCAGCCCCAGCCAGTGGAGCAGACCCTTGCCGGTGAGGAATTCGATGGCGATCGCCAGCACGAAGCCGATCATCGCCAGACGGCCGTTCAGAGTCTCGACCGAGGCATTGAAGCCGTACTTGGGACGGCTGAAATCAGGGGTCTGGGAAGGTTGCTTCATGACCGGAGCGCGAGGGTATCTTCCTATTGTTGCGAAACCCGGGTCGCTTCGACAAAACCGCCGACGGTAGCCGCGGGCACGTCGGCATCTAGGGCTGAGTGGGACAGAATAGGCCCAGTCTGCCAGCGGAGGCTGCGTATGCGCATTGGTGTTCCCCGGGAGATCAAGGATCAGGAGTTCCGGGTCGGGCTGAGTCCCGCTGCCGTTCAGGCGCTCACCCGGGATGGCCATCAGGTCAGCCTCGAAGCCGGGGCCGGGCTGGGTTCCGGCTTCAGCGACGACGACTACCGGACCGCGGGAGCGTTCATTGTTCCTGACGCCGCCACCGCCTGGGATCAGGAGCTGGTGGTGAAGGTGAAGGAGCCGCTGGCGGCGGAGTACACCTTCCTGAAGCCGGATCGGCTGCTGTTCACCTACCTGCATCTGGCCGCGGCCCGGGAGCTGACCGAAGCCCTGCTGGCCAGCGGGATCACGGCGATCGCCTACGAAACCGTCGAGGATACCCAGGGCCGCCTGCCCCTGCTCACACCCATGAGCATCATCGCCGGGCGACTGTCGGTGCAGTTCGGGGCCCGCTATCTGGAGCGGCAGCAGGGCGGCCGCGGTGTACTGCTGGGGGGGATTCCCGGTGTCGCCCCCGGCCGGGTAACGATTCTCGGCGGGGGCGTAGTTGGCACCGAAGCCGCCCGCATGGCCATCGGGCTGGGAGCCCAGGTGCGGATTCTCGATGTCAGCGTCGAGCGGCTGCGCGAGCTGGAGGGGCTGTTCGGCTCCCGGGTGGAACTGCGCTACAGCACGGCGGCAGCGATCGCCGAACTGGTTCCCCAGACCGATCTGCTGATCGGTGCCGTGCTGATTCCCGGCCAGAAAGCCCCCCATCTGGTCAACCGGGCAGGGGTGGCCGCCATGCCCCCGGGCTCGGTGATCGTCGATGTCGCCGTTGACCAGGGCGGCTGCATCGAGACGCTGCGGCCTACCAGTCACAGCCGCCCCACCTACGAAGAGGCCGGGGTGGTTCACTACGGGGTGCCCAACATGCCGGGCGCGGTGCCCTGGACCGCCACCCAGGCCCTGAACAACAGCACCCTGCCCTACGTCCGTCAGCTGGCAGCCCAGGGTCTGGGTGCGCTGGAGCAGAATCCCGGTCTGGCCCAGGGACTGAACGTGCAGGCTGGTCGACTCACCCATCCGGCGGTGCAGGCCACCTTCCCGGATCTGGCCTGAGCTGAGGCCTCACCGATGCACAAAAAAAGGGGGCCGACTGGCCCCCTTTTTTATTCCGGATTGAGGACTATTCGTCCGCCCCGGCACTGGAGCTGTCGTCGATCAGCTCGTCGTCGAGGATCATCGCCTCACCCTCACCGTAGACGGTGCGGCTGTAGTCGGGACGGACCTCGGACCCCTCGAACCCGAGGCTGCGGGCGGTCTGATCATCGAGGACCACATCCACCAGTTCCAGCCCGTCATCGAGCAGCGCGCTGCCGTCGTAGAGGCCTTCAGCTTCCGCTGCCAGGGAGTCTTCGTAGGCATTGAAACCGGTCCCGGCCGGAATCAGACGACCGATGATCACGTTCTCCTTCAGGCCACGCAGCCAGTCGGACTTGCCTTCGATGGCCGCTTCCGTCAGCACCCGGGTGGTTTCCTGGAAGGAGGCCGCCGAGATGAAGCTGTCGGTGTTCAGCGAGGCCTTGGTGATCCCCAGCAGCATCGGCGTGTACTGGGCCGGAGCGCCACCGGTGATCGCCATCGCCTGGTTGACCTGGTCCACCTGACGCAGCTCGATCAGCTCACCCGGCAGCATCGTGGTGTCACCACCGTCGTCGATCCGCACCTTGGCGGTCATCTGACGGACGATCACTTCGATGTGCTTGTCCGAGATGTCGATGCCCTGGGACTGGTACACCGACTGCACTTCGTTCACCAGGAAGGTCTGGACCTGACGCAGGGCGTCAAGGGCCGCCTCGTACTCCGGCTTCTGGTCGCGGTAGTACTCGAAGAAGACCTCCAGCAGTTCGTGGGGGTTGGCGGGGCCGTCGGTCAGAGCCTCGCCCGCTTCCACCTGCTGGCCGTCGGTGACAATCACCGGCTGACCGGGACCGACCGGGTAATCGGCCGGGGTGCCATCGGCTTCCAGCACCTGGACGCTGATGATTTCGTCTTCGGCGTAGATCAGGGTCGTGGTGCCGGGGCGGCGGGCCAGGACGCAGGCTTCCTTGGGCTTGCGGGCTTCCAGCAGTTCCTCAATCCGGGGCAGACCCTGGATGATGTCCCCGGTCTTAGCCCGCTCGAACACCAGCAGCACCAGATTGTCACCCCGCTGGGCCAGACTACCGTCCTCGACGTGCAGCACGGCACCGGCGGAAACCCGGTAGGGACGGGCGGTGCGCAGCACCACGCTGTCCCCATTCAGGGCAACGACCTGACCGGACTCACTGGGAGAGATACCTTCGGCCAGATCCATCGCACCGGCAACGATCAGGTCGCCGACGGCAACGCTGGGGGCCTGACCGTTCAGGGGTACCTCGAAGCGATCCGCTTCGCGTTCCACCAGCAGACGGCGCACCGCCTCAGCCCCCTCGTGCAGACCCCGGACCACACCGCTCTCCTTACAGAGAATCTCGGTGCGGGCTACGATGTCGCCGGGCTCGATCACCTGACCGTGCTCCACCAGCAGACGGGTGTTGGTGCTGCCGTGCATCGAGTCGGAAGCGACGTCGCGGCGGATCACCAGGGATTCGAGAATCACCAGCTGCAGCCGGATCAGGGACTCGTCGGCCGGGTCACAGACCAGCTCGATGTCAGCCTGCAACTGGGGCGACTGCTCGTCCATCTCCAACACCAGGTGGGTGCGCAGCAGATCCACCCCTTCGACGGAGCGAACCCGATCCCCGTCCTTGAACTGGGCCCGCTGGATGGCACGCAACCGGATGGAACGACCGGAGGCGTCCTGGGAGGCGTCCTGGCTGGGCGCGTAGGGCTCGTTGGGCACCTGGAACTCGTCCACCGGACGGACCAGCACCGCCGGGCCATCGGGAGAATCGATCGATTCCACCCACTTCAGGCCCTCGGCCACCACGCCGGGCATCACTTCTTCACCACCGGAGACCAGACGGCCTTCCTCGTAGCGAACAGCCACATCCGGGTCGTCGACCATGTGGATGGCACCGGGCTTGATCACGATCTCCCGCAGAATGTCGTTCTTCTGGGTGACTTCGACCACACCGCTGCTCTGGCAGAAGATGTCCTTGACGACTTCCGTCCCGGCTTCGACATACTGGCCATCCTCGACCAGCAGCAGGGAGATGTCCTTGTTGACCTCGTGGGATTCCTCGGGGATCCAGAGGATGGTGCCGCCCTGGAGCACTTCGTAGCCCTGCTTGGCCTTGCCGCGCTTGGCGACGTCCATGCCATTGGCATAGCGGACCAGACCACCGGTCTGGGTGCGGAAGCGGTCATCCACCAGTTCGGCGACGATCTGACCGTTGATCACCTTGGAACCGGGCGTAGCCTTGAGGCTGAAGGTCTGACCGCTGGAGCTTTCGATCAGGTAGTGCTCGCGACCCTGACTGGTCTCGGAGCGGACGATGGCATCATCCAGGGTGACCGACGCAGTGATGATTTCCACTTCGCGGTTACCGCTGAAGTCGAAGTCACCGTCGGGCAGACGCACCACCCCACCATTCTCGGTGGTGAGCTTGGTCTGAGCGAGTACATCACCGCTGCTGACCTCATCACCGTTGGCCACCGTCGGCTCGGCACCGGGGGGGAGGTTGTAGACATCACCGCTGAGGATCCAGATCAGGCCACCACGCTGGGCGATGCGGGTGGTATTGCCCTGACGGTCGGTCTTCTCTTCGGCGGCGATATCCTGGAAGCGGATTTCACCGGCCAGGTCGGTAGCCACGTCCTTGGTGGCCTTCTCAGTGGTGCGCTTGGTGCGGCCACTGACGGGGATTTCCGCCAGCACCTGACCGGAGACAACCTTCTCTCCGTCCTGGACAAAGATGGTCGAGCCCTGAACGACGCCGAAGGTTTCCTTCTTCTTCGCCTTCTCCAGCACGATGTCGAAGTTGGTTTCGGCCACCAGGGCGTCTTCGCCGTGGCGGGTCCGCAGGGGACGTACCCGAGCCTTCTTGGAGAACTTGATCGTGCCGTCGCCGTCCGCCTTGACCAGACGGGCGGATTCCCCGGTGAACACCCCACCGGTGTGGAAGGTCCGCATCGTCAGCTGGGTACCGGGCTCACCGATAGACTGGGCGGCGATGATCCCGACGGCTTCGCCCATATCCACCATGTGGGCGTGGGCCAGACTCCAGCCGTAGCAGTGCTGACAGACGGAGCGGGCCGCTTCGCAGGTGAGGGGCGATCGCACCTTCACCGACTCGACCCCGGACTTGTAGACTGCCGCCGCCAGCTCGGCGGTGAAGGCCTGGTTGCGGGTCGCCAGCACCTCGCTGGTCTCGGGATGGACGACATCCTCGGCGGCGACACGACCGAAGAGGCGATCACTCAGGGGAATGAGCACGCGATCGCCATCGGTCATGCTGCGCACGGTGACGCTGCGGGGCGTTCCGCAGTCGGCTTCCCGGATAATCACATCCTGGGAGACGTCCACCAGACGCCGGGTCAGGTAGCCGGAGTCAGCCGTCCGCAGCGCCGTGTCCACCAGACCCTTACGGGCACCGTAGGAGGAGATGATGTACTCGGTGACCGTCAGACCTTCCCGGAAGTTGGTCTTGATCGGCAAGTCGATGATTTCCCCCTGGGGGTTGGCCATCAGACCACGCATCCCGACCAGCTGGCGCACCTGGGAGATGTTCCCCCGGGCACCGGAGAAGGCCATCATGTAGACCGAGTTGAGGGGGTCGCTGGCCCGGAAGTTGTCGACCACCTGCTTGGTCAGATCCTCGTTGGCCACCGCCCAGGTATCGATCACCTTCTGGAAGCGCTCGACTTCCGTGATCTCACCGCGGATGTACTTGTCCTCGGTTTCGCGGATGCTCTTTTCGGCGTCATCCAGCAGCGCCTGCTTGGTTTCGGGCACCACCAGGTCATCGACACTGATCGACACCCCGGCGCGGGTGGCGTACTTGAAGCCGAGGCCCTTCAGCTCATCGGCGATGTTGGCCGTGTGAGCCGTGCCGTGGGTGGAGAAGGTCCAGGAGATCAGCTTCTTCAGCTGCTTCTTGTCGATGACGCAGTTGCGGAAAGCGGGAGCGACCTTCTGTTCGGACAGCTTTTGCTCGGACATAAGCTCTTGGGGAAGTCCCTGGAATGAACGGACGGGCGGAAGGAATGGCGGGCCGGAGGGCTATCTCCGACCCGGATTCGGCTAGGCGAGGACGTCCTGGACCGTCTTGTTGAAGATGATCCGACCGGGGGTGGTGCGGATGTATTGGGAGATCAGGTTGCCATCGGCATCCAGACGCAGGCGGCGATCGCTGTAGGTCTCGGTGCGGCTACCATCAGCCGCGGCCTCGATCTGGGGTTCATCCTTGGGCAGGCCCCCATCGATCTGACCGTCGAAGCGCACCCAGACCCAGGCATGCAGATCCACCAGTTCCTGTTCGTAGGCCACCACGGCATCCTGCAGGCTGGCGAAGTAGCGCCCCGCCCCCTTCTGTCCGTTGGGGTTCTCGGCGGTCAGGTAGTAGCAGCCGAGCACCATGTCCTGGGAGGGCGTGATGATCGGTTGTCCGGTCGCGGGCGAAAGGATGTTGTTGCAGGCCAGCATCAGCAGGCGGGCTTCCGCCTGAGCCTCGATCGAGAGCGGCACGTGGACCGCCATCTGGTCACCGTCGAAGTCAGCGTTGAACGCCGGACAGACGAGGGGGTGCAGCTGGATGGCACGGCCATTGACCAGAATCGGCTCGAAGGCCTGAATGCCGAGACGGTGCAGCGTCGGCGCCCGGTTGAGCATCACCGGGTGGCCCTGAATCACGTCCTCGAGCACTTCCCAGACCACCGGATCACCCTTCTGGATCATCTTCTTGGCCTGCTTGATGTTGTTCACACCATGGCTCTTGATCAGACGGTGGATCACGAAGGGTTGGAACAGCTCGATCGCCATTTCCCGGGGCAGACCGCACTGGTGAATCTTCAGGTTGGGGCCAACCACGATCACAGAACGACCGGAGTAGTCGACCCGCTTACCCAGCAGGTTCTGACGGAAGCGACCCTGCTTGCCCTCGATGATGTCCGACAGGGACTTGAGGGGGCGGTTGTTGGCGCCGACCACGGTGCGGCCGCGGCGCCCGTTGTCGATCAGGGCATCCACTGCTTCCTGGAGCATCCGCTTCTCGTTGCGGACGATGATCTCCGGCGCCAGGATTTCCTGCAGACGGGCCAGACGGTTGTTCCGGTTGATCACCCGTCGATAGAGGTCGTTCAGGTCACTGGTGGCGAAGCGACCGCCATCCAGCTGCACCATCGGCCGCAGGTCCGGGGGGATCACGGGAATGGCATTGAGCACCATCCACTCGGGACGGGAGCCGGTGGCGACGAAGTTGTCGATCACCCGCAGACGCTTGATCAGCTTGGCCCGCTTCTGACCCTTGGAGGCGGCGATCTCCTCACGCAGTTGCTCGGCCACCTCTTCCAGCGCCAGATCCTGGAGCAGCCGCTGCAGAGCTTCAGCCCCGATGCCCACCTCGATGTCCTCGAGGGTGGAGTCATCGGCGTAGATCTGATCCTCGATCTCGATCCACTGGTCCTCGTTCAGCAGTTGCTTGTACTGCAGATCAGGGTGATTGCCGGGGTTGAGAACAACGTAGGAGTTGAAATAGACGATCTGCTCGACATCGCGCAGGGGCATGTCCAGCAGGATGGCGATGTAGCTGGGGATCCCCTTCAGGTACCAGACGTGAGCCACCGGTGCCGCCAGCTTGATGTAGCCCATGCGGTGACGGCGCACCCGGGATTCCGTCACTTCAACGCCGCAGCGCTCACAGACGATGCCGCGGTGACGCACCCGCTTGTACTTGCCGCAGTGGCATTCCCAATCCTTGGCGGGACCGAAGATCCGTTCGCAGAACAGACCATCCATCTCCGGCTTGAGGGTGCGGTAGTTGATGGTTTCCGGTTTGGTGACCTCGCCGACCACCTGCCCGTTGGGCAGGGTGCGTTCGCCCCACTGACGAATCCGGTCCGGGGCAGCCAGACCGATCTTGACGTAGTCGAAACGCTGTTCGAGCTTCGGCATCCTGAACTTCCTCTCGCTGTGCTTGCTCTGGATGAGCGGCTAAACGGATGGGGACGCGGCGCGGCGTCCCCGGGGGCACTAGTCTTCGTCGAAATCGCCGCTGCTGATCGACTCGTAGGTCGGACGGGAGGGGGCACGACGCTGCTGCAGATCGACCATCAGATCGATCTCTTCACCGCTGTCCTTGTGGACGGAGATGTCCAGGCAGAGAGACTGCAGCTCGCGCATCAGCACCTTGAAGGACTCCGGCGTACCCGGACGGGGGATCGCCTTGCCCTTGACGATGGCGTTGAGAGCCTCATTGCGGCCCTGCATATCGTCGGACTTGACCGTGAGCAGTTCCTGGAGGATGTAGGCAGCGCCATAGGCTTCCAGCGCCCACACTTCCATTTCCCCGAACCGCTGACCACCCTGCTGGGCCTTACCGCCCAGAGGCTGCTGGGTCACCAGAGAGTACGGGCCGGTGGAGCGGGCGTGGATCTTGTCGTCGACCAGGTGAACCAGCTTCAGCATGTAGGCCTTGCCGACGGTGACCGGACGGTCGAAGGCTTCACCGGTACGGCCGTCGTAGACCTGGATCTTGCCGGGGTTATCCGGGTTGTAGGCCCAGTCGCGACCGGTTTCCTGACGCGCCTGGTCGAGCTTGCCATGGACGCTGAGACGGGAGGCTTCCGCTCCGTACATTTCGTCGAAGGGCGTCACCTTGAAGCGCACATCGAGCAGTTCCGCCGCCCAGCCGAGCATGCACTCGAACACTTGACCAACGTTCATCCGCGAGGGCACACCCAGGGGATTGAGAACGATGTCCAGCGGGGTACCGTCCGGCAGGTAAGGCATATCCTCCACCGGCAGGATGCGGGAGATGATCCCCTTGTTGCCGTGACGACCGGCCATCTTATCGCCGACCTGGATCTTCCGCTTCTGGGCCACGTAGACCCGGACCACCATGTTGGCGCCGGGGGGCAGCTCATCGCCCTTCTCCCGGGTGAAGACGCGCACATCGACGACGCGGCCCTTCTCACCGTTGGGCACCCGCAGGGAGTTGTCGCGCACATCCCGGGCCTTCTCACCGAAGATAGCCCGCAGCAGCTTCTCTTCCGGCGGCTGGTCGGATTCACCCTTGGGAGTCACCTTACCGACGAGGATGTCGCCGGATTCGACCCAGGCCCCGACGCGGATGATCCCTTCCTCGTCGAGCTGACGCAGAGCATCCTCACCGACGTTGGGGATTTCCCGGGTGATTTCCTCGGGGCCGAGCTTGGTCTGACGGGCCTCGATCTCGAACTTCTCGATGTGAATCGAGGTATAGACGTCGTCGAAGACCAGCCGCTCGCTGATCAGGATGGCGTCCTCGTAGTTGTAGCCCTCCCAGGGCATGTAGGCGACGAGGATATTCTGGCCCAGAGCCAGTTCACCGCCTTCGGTGGCCGAACCGTCGGCGATCACCTGACCGGCCGCGACCTCCTGCCCTTCGCGCACCAGCACACGCTGGTTCAGGCAGGTGTCCTGGTTCGAGCGCTGGTACTTGTAGAGCGGATACTCGTGCACGTTCCCCTCGGGGTCGGTGACTTCGACACCGCGGGCGTCGACGTAGGTGACCGTGCCGGCCGTACGGCTGACGGTGACCATGCCGGAGTCACGGGCTGCCTGGGGTTCGAGACCGGTCCCCACCAGCGGCCGCTCAGGCCGCAGCAGGGGCACCGCTTGCCGCTGCATGTTGGAGCCCATCAGAGCCCGGTTGGCGTCGTCGTGCTCCAGGAAGGGAATCAGCGAGGTCGCCACCGAGATGATCTGCACCGGCGAGATAGCGACGTAGTCGACCTGGTCCGGGCTGGTGGTGGTGAAGTCCTGGCGGTAACGGACCGGGATGGTCTCACCCTGGATGTAACCGTGCTCATCGGTGGTCACGTCACCGGGAGCCACACGCAGATCGTCTTCCTCGTCCGCAGTCATGTACTGCGGCGCGATGTCACGGCGCAGACGCCCGCTCTCCACTTTGTGGAAGGGCGTGGCGATGAAGCCGTACTCGTTCACCCGGGCGTGGGTCGCCAGAGATCCGATCAGACCGGCGTTGGGACCTTCCGGCGTCTCGATCGGGCAGATACGACCGTAGTGGCTGGGGTGGATGTCACGGACGGCGAAACCGGCACGTTCCCGGGTCAGGCCACCGGGGCCGAGGGCACTCAGACGCCGTTTGTGGGTCAGCTCGGCCAGGGGGTTGGTCTGGTCCATGAACTGGGACAGCTGGCTGGAGCCGAAGAACTCCTTGATTGCCGCCACCAGAGGCTTGGGGTTGACCAGGGAGGCCGGGGTGAGGCTGTCGGCATCAGAAACGGTCATCCGCTCCCGGATGATCCGCTCAAGCCGATTCAGACCGACCCGCACCTGGTTCTGGAGCAGTTCGCCTACCGAGCGCACCCGACGGTTGCCGAGGTGGTCGATGTCGTCAGTATCGAAGCCGCTCAGATCCAGTTCGAGGTTGATCAGGTAATCGACCGCTGCCAGCAGATCCTTGGCAGTCAGGATGCGCTCACCCTCGGGCACCGTCAGGTTCAGCTTCTTGTTCAGCTTGTAGCGACCAACGCGACCGAGGTCGTAACGCTTGGGGTCGAAGAAGCGGGACTCAAGCAGTTGCTGACCACCGGAGACGGTCGGGGGCTCACCCGGCCGCAGCTTGCGGTACAGCTCCATCAGCGCGTCGTCTTCGCTGAGGTTGCCTTCCTTGTCGACCGTCTTCAGGTAGTACTCGGGGTGACGCAGCTGATCGAGGATTTCCGCGTCGCTCAGGCCCATCGCCTTGAGCAGCACGTGCACCGGCAGCTTGCGGGTCTTGTCGATCCGCACCCAGAGCAGGTCGTTCTTATCGGTCTCGAACTTCAGCCAGGCACCCCGGTTGGGGATCAGGCTGGCGTTGTAGGTACGACGACCGTTCTTGTCGACGTCGTCCTTGAAGTAGATACCCGGGCTGCGGACGATCTGATTGACGATGACCCGCTCGGCACCGTTGATGATGAAGGTGCCTCGGTCGGTCATCAGCGGCAGATCGCCGATGAACACTTCCTGCTCCTTGATTTCACCCGTCTCCTTGTTGATCAGGCGGGTGGGCACATACATCTGAACGGCGTAGGATCCATCCCGCCGCTTCGCTTCATCGACGTCGTACTTCGGGCGCTTGAGCTTATACTGCTTACCCAAGAAATGAAGCTCGAGCTTACCCGTGTAGTCGGTAATGGGGGAGAAGCTCTCCAGCTCTTCGATCAGGCCTTCTTCCAGAAACCAGCGGAAGCTCGCCCGCTGAATTTCGACCAGATCCGGCAAGCTGAAGGCAGCAGGGACGATCTTGGTTTGTTCGGTCATGCGTCTCCTCGAGCGGATCACGCCAATGCGCGAGCCCTAAATTCTAACGTATTGTGAATCGCTGCTCAACAGCAAAAACTGGAGCTCTCCCGGTGGAAGGCTCCGTATCAGGGCTATGGGGTCGCGGGACGGCTCAAAGCCTATCTACTCCCGACATGAGATAGAGGACATCGAAGACACAGGCTGACGGCCTAGGGACCGGGCCAGCGCTTCGAGGAACCTGACCTTAATTTTGAAAAGCCAGGTAGGGACTGTCAATCAGCGGATCTGCCTAGACCGGCGGCAGGCGAAACAGTCGGCAGGCATTGGCCGTGGTTCTCGCCTCCAGGTCGGCCAGGGGCTCTTCCCGCAGCTCCGCCACACGTTCAGCCACATGGCGAACGAAAGCAGGCTCGTTGCGCTTGCCCCGTTGCGGGACCGGCGCCAGGAAGGGACAGTCGGTTTCCACTAGCAGGCGATCGCCGGGCACCATGCGAGCCGAAGCCTGGATAGCCTCGGTCTTCGGGAAGGTGACGGTACCGCTGAAACTGATATGGAAGCCGAGGTCCAGGAACCACCGGGTTTCCTCGGGGGTACCTCCCCAGCAGTGCATGACACCCTCGACGGGGCCATGCTCGGCGATATCCCGCCGCAGGAACTCCGCCATTTCGGCGGCGGCATCCCGACAGTGAATAATCACCGGCAGGTGCAGATCTCGGGCGATCGCCAGCTGAGCAGCGAAGGCAGTGAACTGGGCGTCTCGGTCATCGGCCTTGAAGAAGTCGAGACCGGTCTCGCCGATGGCCACAACCCGCTCGTCGGCACCGGCCAGTTGCCGGATGCGGTCGGCGGTGTCCGTCTGCCAGCGGTCCATATCAAGGGGATGAAGCCCGACGGCGAAACGGACTTCCGGGAAGCGATCGGCGATCGCCCGGATGGCCTCGAATTCGCCCGGATCCACGCAGGAGTGGACCAGACGCACCACCTCGGCCTCGCGCCAGCGCTGGGCGACTGCATCCAGATCATCGGCGAACCGATCGAAATTGATATGGACGTGGGTATCGACCAGCGGCATGGAGGAGGACTAGGCCTGAGCCTGCTTGAAGGCAGCGGACAGACGGGCCTTCTTGTGGGCACCGTTGTTGGCGTGCAGGACACCGCGCTTCACGGCCTTATCGATCTTGCTGAAGGCCACGTTCAGACGGGTCTGAGCTTCCTGCTTGGCGTCGTCGCTGGGGCTGGCCGCATAGGCGTCGACCGCAGCGAAGCAGTTCTTCATCAGGGTGCGAACAGCGGACTTGTAAGCTTTGTTCCGCAGGCGGTTGCGCTCGGCGACCTGAACGCGCTTGATGGCGGACTTGATGTTAGCCACGGGTCAACTCGGCTCTTTCGTTGGAATTTGCACAATAGGTAATCATAGCAGCTAAATCGGGGTGGTCTCCAGCCAGCCGCAAACGGTCTCCGGATTCCGCGATAAGCTGAACCCATAGCGTCGGAACCCTTGGCCAGCAGAGCGCCAGCGTGATTGCCGACCCAGACCTGCGACCCCCGCCGACCCCATGCTGCGCATCGTTCACAACCTGTCCGAAGCCCGTGCCGAGCTGCAGCGCATCTGCGATCGTACCCACGACGAAACCGTCATCCATAAGGAAGCGACGGTGCGGGAAATCGTCCAGACGGTGCGTCGCCAGGGCGATGCGGCCCTGATCCGCTACACCCGCGAATTCGATCGTCACGACCTCGGACAGAGCGGTCTGCGGGTCAGTGGCGCGGAGATCGATGCTGCCTACCAGAAGGTCTCAGCGGATCTGCTGGCCGCCATCCGGCTGGCCCACCGCCAGATCAGCGACTTCCACCGCCAGCGCCTGCCCCGCAGCTGGGTCCAGTTCAGTGAGGACGGAGCGGTGCTGGGTAAGCGCTACACCGCCGTGGATCGCGCCGGACTCTACGTCCCCGGCGGTCGCGCCTCCTACCCGAGCACGGTGCTGATGAACGCCGTCCCCGCCAAGGTGGCCGGAGTGGAACGCTGCGTCATGGTCACCCCTCCCGGTCCCGACGGCAGCGTCAATCCGGTAGTGCTGGTAGCCGCCCAGGAAGCGGGCATCGAGGAGATCTACCGCATCGGCGGGGCCCAGGCGATCGCCGCCCTGGCCTACGGCACCGAAACGATTCCCCAGGTGGACGTGATCAGCGGCCCCGGCAACATCTACGTCACTCTGGCCAAGAAAATGGTCTACGGCCAGGTAGGCATCGACTCCCTTGCCGGTCCCTCCGAGGTGCTGGTGATCGCCGACGGTCATGCCAACCCCGTCTACATCGCCGCCGACCTGCTGGCCCAGGCCGAGCACGACCCGATGGCCGCCGCGATTCTGCTCACCACCAGCCAGGACATCGCCGAGAAGGTATCGCTGGAGGTGGAGCGGCAGCTGGTGGATCACCCCCGCCGGGAGCTGAGCGAACTCTCCATTCGCGACTACGGCCTGGCGGTGGTGGTCGACAACCTCGAGCAGGCCGCCGAGCTCTCCAACCAGTTCGCACCGGAGCACCTGGAACTGGAGATTGAGGATCCCTGGTCCCTGGTGGAGCGCATCCGCCACGCCGGGGCTATCTTCCTGGGCAGCAACACCCCGGAGGCGGTCGGCGACTACATCGCCGGTCCGAATCACACCCTGCCCACCTCCGGGGCCGCCCGTTACGCCTCGGCCCTGGGGGTTGAGACGTTCATGAAGCACTCGAGCCTGATCGAGTACAGTCCCGCTGCCCTGCAGCGCACCGCCAGCGCCATCGATGTTCTGGCCAGCGCCGAAGGTCTGCACTCCCACGCCGAGTCGGTGCGACTGCGCCAGCAGCAGGCCTGAGCCAGGAGCTCTGCCGCCCGGCGGCCCACTGTGACATTCCATCACAGAGACCTGACAGAGCAGGGGGACCGGCAGGCATGATGGATATTCCATGCCCTTCACTCGGGATTCCTGTATGAAGCACCCCCTCTGGCTCCTACCTGTGCTGCTGACCAGCCTCGCCGCTCCGGCGAGCGCCCAGGGCCCCATGGAGCGGATGATCCTCAACAAGGCCAAGCAGAAGATCACCCAGACCACCCAGAGCATCATCGGTGTCCTCCAGACTGAGATTCAGTGCGTGCAGGCCGCCCAGAGCCCGGACGTGATCAAGCAGTGTCGCAGCACGTCCCAGGCCCAGATTCAGACGATCAAGCAACAGGCCCAGGACAGCGGCTTCTGAGCGATCGCTGCATCCGACACCTAGAGCAGAGGGGGCTGACGGTTACCGTCAGCCCCCTCTGCGTTCTGCATAACGGGCCAGCCTGTACAGGGCAGACCGA
>CAWUMD010000037.1:0-14313 GCA_963923365.1 uncultured bacterium | reverse complement strand
GGGCCGAACCGCACTCGGGGCAGTGGCTGGGCATGGCCACGGCGGCGGTTCCGTTAGGGCGCAGCTCCGGCAGTACCTTCACCACCTCGGGGATGATCTCACCGGCCTTGCGTACGACGATGGTGTCGCCCAAGTGCAGGTCCAGTTCCCGGATGCGGTCCTCATTGTGCAGGGTGGCGCGGGACACCATGGTGCCCGCCAGGGGCACGGGCTCGAACTCCGCCACTGGCGTGATTGCCCCGGTACGACCGACCTGGAACACCACCCGCTGTAGGCGGCTGGGAGCCTCCTCAGCCGGGTACTTGAGGGCCACCGCCCAGCGGGGGAACTTCTGGGTAAAGCCGAGGCGGTCCTGCAGGTCCAGACTGTCGAGCTTCACCACCACACCGTCGGTCATGTAGGACAGCTGGTGCCGCCCCTGGTCCCACTCGGCGAAGTAGGCTTCAACCGCAGCTAGTCCCCGGCAGCGGGACCGCTTCGGGTTGACCCGGAAGCCCAGCGATGCCAGGAGTTCCAGGCACTCCCACTGGCTTGTCGGCGCAGGCTGCCCATCGCCGAACCCATCAGGGGCGTGCAGGGTGTAGGCGAAGAAGTCGAGGCGACGCTCGGCCACGACCCGGGAGTCCAGCTGGCGCAGGGTGCCCGCAGCCGCGTTGCGGGGGTTGGCGAACAGTGCGTCTCCGCTGGCGTCCCGTTCGCGGTTGATCCGCTCGAACTCGCCAATCGGCAGGAAGGCCTCGCCGCGGATTTCCAGGCGGGCGGGCGGCTGCTCCAGGTTGAGGCGCAGCGGGATGCTGCGGATGGTGCGCAGATTGGTAGTGATCTCCTCGCCCCGCTGGCCATCGCCCCGGGTGACGCCGCGAACGAACAGGCCGTGCTCGTAGGTGAGGGCGATCGCCGAGCCATCAATCTTCAGCTCGCAGACATAGCCGGTTTCATCCGGCTCATCTGGTTCCAGCCGTCGCCAGCGCTGGTCCCAGGCCTCCAGTTCCTCAGTGTTGAAGGCGTTTTCGAGGCTGTAGAGGGGGATGGTGTGCTCGACAGTGACGAACTGTTCCGCCGGAGCGCCGCCGACGCGCTGGGTGGGACTGTCCGGTCGCCGCCAGTCGGGGTGTTGCTGCTCGAGCTCCTCCAGTTCCCGGTAGAGGCGGTCGTAGACCTCATCCGCCATCACGGGCTGGTCGAGCACGTAGTAGGCGTGGGCGGCCCTGACCAGCAGGTCGCAGAGGTCCTGGTAGTGCGCTTCGTTGGCGATGGAGCGGGCGGTCATCGGGGCGTTCGCAAGTCACCCCCGTCATCATCCCGCAGGGACGGCAGCGGGAACAGCTGCCTATCCTGAACCTACCGTCTCACCCCTATCTTCGAAGCTGTGGCTGACTATCGTTCACTCCGAATATCCGAGGCCCTGTATGAGCAGGCTCGCAGGATCGCAAGCGCGGAGGATCGCACTATCGCAGGTCAGATTGAGTTCTGGGCCAGGGTTGGACGTGCATCCCTCGACAATCCCGATCTGCCAGCCAGCTTCATTGCGGAATTATTGATTTCGATGGCGGAACCCCGGCAGCAGGCCACACCCTTTCCCATCAGAGCTCCTGAGGGCTGAAACTACAGCAGGTAGAGCAGCACGAACAGAATCACCCAGACGATGTCGACGAAGTGCCAGTAGTATTCGGCGGCTTCGATGCCGAAGTGGGAACGGCTGCTGTAGTGGCCGGGACGGCGCGATCGCCACAGCACCGCCAGAATCGCCAGCAGGCCCACCAGCACGTGCAGGCCGTGGAAGCCCGTGAGCACGTAGAAGGTGCTGGCAAAGAGATTGTCCTTGAGGCCGAAGCTGAGCTGGCTGTACTCGTAGAGCTGACCGACCAGGAAGATGGCGCCCATGGCGGCGGTGATCCCGAAGGCCCGCTGCACCCCCGCCACATCATCCCGGCGGATAGCAGCCTGGGCGCGGTTGATCACCAGACTGCTGCTGAGCAGAATCCCCGTGTTGACGCCGGGCAGCAGCAGTTCCAGTTCCGGCATCTGCTCCGGGGGCAGGGAGTTGACTGCCCGGAAGGTCAAATAGGCGGCGAACAGACCGAAGAAGATCATCCCCTCGGCCACCAGGAACAGAACCAGCCCGAACAAACGGTGGTCCGGGTGTTCGGCGTGGTTGCTGACGTGGGACGCGGGACTGTCCAGGGTGGTGCTCATCGCAGGCAAGGCCGGGCAACAGGAGCAGCGTAGCGATCCCCAGGGCGGCTGCAGAAAATCTTCCGATTCTCTTGGGAACTGAGCCCGTTCCCGGCACCAGCCCTCAGGGGCAGGGGGAATCCGCCTGCTCCCGCCACTGCTGGAACCGCTGCAACCCGGCCTTGAGGGCGCTCAGCTGCACCGGTTTGGTCATGAAGTCATTCATCCCGGCGTTCAGGCATTCCTGCCGGTTCTCATCAAAGGCGTAGGCCGTCAGAGCAATGATGTACACCGTCATGTTCCCGGATGCCCGGAGCTGCCGGGTCGCGGCCAGTCCGTCGAGCACCGGCATCTGCAGATCCATCAGGATCAGGTCGATATCTCCCTGCTCCACCCGGGCGATCGCCTCGGCCCCGTTCGCCACCATCTCCGCTTCCAGGCCCAGCTTGGCCAGCAGCAACCCCAGCACCCGCTGGTTCACGGGATTGTCCTCCGCCACCAGCAGTCGTGGCCGGGGATACAACCGCAGGTCCGTCTCGGCAGGGGGCGGGGCATCTGCGGGCGTGACAGGCGGGCCATAGGCCAGGGGCAGGGAGACAGTAAAGCAGCTGCCTTCCCCCAGGCGGCTTTCGACTTCGATGTCGCCCCCCATCAGGCGGCAGAGGCGCTGACTGATCGCCAGCCCCAGCCCGGTGCCGTGGGTCGGTCCCGGCGAGTCTCCCACCTGGGTGAAGGCGGTGAACAGCTGCGGCAGAAACGCCGCCGGGATGCCACAGCCACTGTCACGGATGCGCAGTTCCAGGATGCAGCGGTCCAGCTGGCGATCGCGCACACTGGCCTCCAGGCGCACAAAGCCCCGCTCGGTGAACTTGACGGCGTTCTTAAGCAGGTTGATCACCACCTGGCGGATGCGATCGCGGTCCCCCAGCAGTTGGGGCGGCAGGCTCGGATCCAGGTGCAGCTCCAGGCTCAGGCCCCGGGTGCGGGCTTCCAGCTGCAGCAGCTGAATCGCATCGCGCAGCAACGGTTCCGGCGCAAAGGGCTGCAGCCGGGTCTGCATCTGCTGGGCTTCGATTTTCGAGAGGTCCAGCACGTCATTGATCAGCGCCAGCAGCAGTTCACCGCTGCTGCGCAGGGTCCGCACCAGCTCCCGTTCGGGCTCTGCCAGCAGGGACACCAGCAGCAGATCGGTGATTCCGATCACCGCATTCAGCGGGGTGCGGATCTCATGGCTGACATTGGCCAGAAAGCGGCTCTTGGCCTGACTGGCCGCCAGCGCCTGATCCCGGGCCACCTTCAGCTCCGCCGTGCGCTCGCGCACCTGATCCTCCATCTGGGCCCGAGCCAGCTGCAGCTGCCGGTTGGCGTAGACGGTGCGCTGGTGCTGGCGCACGAGATACAGCGTGGCCAGACCCAGCAGCAGGGAAGCGAGACTGCCGCTGACAGCCACCAGCTGCCAGGAGAGCTGCCGGTTCAGGGTCAGAGCCAGCCAATCCGGCTCCAGCTGGACACGCACCTGCCAATGACGACCCGCCACATCCAGCTCCCGGCCGGGCCCCGGCAGCAGTAGGGGCTGGCGATCGCCCGCCGTCCGGGAGTCGAACAGCAGCGATTCCGGACTCACCAGCTGGTCGAAGATCTGGATATCCGCCGGGGCTGGAATCCGAATCAGCGGATTGGCCAGGGCCGAGCGAATCAGATCACCCATGCGCAGAGGGGAGTAGGCCCAACCGGCGATCGCCCGCTGGCGGTCCTGCAGTGTTTCCAGAGGCATCCCCTGCCGGTAGATCGGCAGATAGAGCAGGGTGCCCGCCTGCACATCCCGACGGGTTTCCTGCACCAGGGTGACACGGCCGCTGAGGGCGGGCAGACCCGTGTCCCGGGCCCGGGCCATCGCCTCCCGCCGGGTCGGTTCGGACCACATATCGAACCCGAAGGCCCGCTGGTTACGCCAGTTGAATGGCTCCAGGTAGGTGATGGACGTGTAGAGCGATCGCACCCCAGGGGGCCGCACCCGGAACTTCGGGAACCCCTGGGCCCGGATCTCAGCCTCATAGCGGGCCAACTGCTCCGGGGGAATCAGCCGGGTGTAGCCTACCCCCAGCACCCCGACCAGGGTGTCCTCGTTCAGATTCAGGGATTCGTAGTAGGCCCGGTATTCCGCTCGACCCACCGTCTTGGAGGCGGCGAACAGACCGACAATCCCATTCAGGATCTGGCTGTCGCTGGTCAGCTTCACCTGCACCGCCTCGGTGACGGCCTTGAGCATCTGCTCCTCCAGCCGCCGCCGTTCCCGCTGCTGGAAGTCCAGGGCCTGCCCCACCACCAGGGCTGTGGTCGCCAGCCCCAGAACCATCATGCCCAGGGGCAGGAACAGCAGTCGCTGCCGCCAGAGCCGCTGCAGGAGCAACATCAAGCGGAGCGGCAGCCTCGAAGACAGACGGGCGGGGAGCATGGGCGAGCCGAAAGGTGATTCCAGAGTAGGGATCCGCCCCCCAGTCCGTCAGCCCTGCGGAGCCACTGACGAACGCAGGGGACTTCCACCCCCCTGGCTCCCGGGGCCAGCCCTGGGGACTGGACCCGGGTCTCGGGAAACCGACCGGTTCAGGGTCGGTGGTGCTCAGCCCAGCAGTGCCGCGGCGGACTGCTGATGACTGAGGCTGGCCTCCAACCGGGCGATGTCGAGCAGGGTCTTCAGCACCGAGTCGGGGTTGAGACTGATCGAGTCGATCCCCTGTTCCACCAGGAAGCGGGCGAACTCGGGGTAGTCGCTGGGGGCCTGACCGCAGATGCCGATCTTGCGACCGTGCTGCTTGGCCGAGCGGATCGCCAGCTGCACCATCCGCTTCACGGCCTCGTTACGCTCATCGAAGATGTGGGCCACCAGCGCCGAGTCGCGGTCGAGACCGAGGGTGAGCTGCGTGAGATCGTTGCTGCCGATGGAGAAGCCGTCGAACACCTCGCTAAAGGCGTCGGCGAAGATCACGTTGCTCGGCAGTTCGCACATCACGTAGACCTGCAGTCCGTTTTCGCCCTTGACCAGACCATTGGCTGCCATTTCGGCAATCACCTTCCGACCTTCGTCGGGGGTGCGGCAGAACGGCACCATCGGGATGACGTTGGTCAGCCCCATCTCGTCGCGCACACGCTTCAGGGCAACGCATTCGAGCGCGAAGGCCTCACGGTAGTTGGGGTCGTAGTAGCGGGAGGCGCCCCGCCAGCCGATCATCGGGTTCTCCTCCTTCGGCTCGAACTGACGGCCACCGAGCAGGTTGGCGTACTCGTTGCTCTTGAAGTCGGAGAGGCGGACGATCACCGGGTTGGGCCAGAAGGCAGCGGCAATCTTGCCGATGCCTTGGGCCAGCTTGTCGATGAAGAAGTCAGCCTTGCGCTCGTAGTGGCGGGTGAGCTGGGCGATCGCCGCCCGGGCCTCGGCATCCTCCAGCTGGTCAAAACGCAGTAGGGCCAGGGGGTGAGCCTGGATGTGGTTAGCGATGATGAACTCCAGCCGGGCCAGCCCGACCCCATCGCAGGGAATCGCCGCCAGCCCGAATGCTTCTTCGGGATTGCCGACATTCATCAGAATGCGGGTGCGGGTCTGGGGCAGATCATCGAGGGGCGTTTCCTGCACCTCGAAGGGCAGTAGACCAGCGTAGACCCGGCCCTCATCCCCTTCGGCACAGCAGACCGTGATCTCCTCCCCGGTGGTCAGGATCCCGGTGGCGTCTCCGCAGCCGACAATGGCGGGGATACCCATCTCCCGGGCGATGATCGCGGCATGGCAGGTGCGCCCGCCCTGGTTGGTGACGATGGCGCTGGCCTTCTTCATGATCGGTTCCCAGTCCGGGTCGGTGCGGTTAGTGACCAGCACCTCGCCTGCCTGGAACTCGTCGATCTGGTGGACATCGAGAATCACCCGGGCCCGGCCCTGGCCGATCATCTCGCCGACGGCCCGACCGGTCACCCGGACCTCACCACTGCCCTGGAGCTTCCAGTTGCGCAGCACGTTGGCATTGCGCTGGGACTGCACGGTTTCCGGCCGGGCCTGAACGATGAACAGCTCTCCGGTGAGCCCATCCTTGGCCCACTCGATGTCCATGGGCGTTTCGGTGCCGCGCTGGGCCGAGTAGTGGGACTCAATCACACCAGCCCAGCGAGCCAGCTGCAGCACTTCCTCGTCGCTGATCGCGTAGCGCTGGCGATCGCTGGGATCGACGGGCACATTCTTGGTCAGGCGACCGCCACCCAGGTCGTAGACCATCTTGATTTCCTTGCTGCCCAGCCGTTTTTCGACAATCGGCCGGAACCCCTGTTCGAGGGTGGGCTTGAAGACCAGGAATTCGTCCGGGTTGACGGCTCCCTGAACGACGTTTTCCCCCAGTCCGTAGGCGGCGGTCACCAGGGCAGCATTACGGAACCCGGTTTCGGTGTCGATGGAGAACAGCACCCCCGAGGAGGCCAGGTCAGAGCGCACCATCTTCTGCACGCCGACGGAGAGGGCCACTTCGAAATGGTCAAAGCCCTTGATCTGGCGGTAGGAGATGGCCCGGTCGGTGAATAGGCTGGCAAAGCAGCGGTGGCAGGCATCGAGCACTCCACGCACGCCGTGGACATTCAGGTAGGTCTCCTGCTGGCCAGCGAAGCTGGCATCCGGCAGATCCTCCGCCGTGGCACTGGAGCGAACCGCCACGTCGAGGGTGGCCAGCTGCTGCTCGCAGTCCGGGTCACCGAGGCGATCGCAGGCGGCGGTGGGCCCCGCATACCGGAGGCAGAGCTGCAGGTAGGCTTCGGTGATCGCCTGCTCCAACCGGGGTGGGAAAGGGGTGTTGAGGATCAGCGCCCGGGCCTGCTGACCGTGTTCGCGCAGGTTGCGGGTGTCCTCGACATCGAGGTCAGAAAACAGTGCCTCGAGCTTTTGGCGCAGTCCGGCCTGTTCAACGAACCAGCGGAAGGCGTAGGCCGTCGTCGCGAAGCCCCCGGGCACATTGACACCCCGAGGCTGAAGCTCGGTGATCATCTCTCCGAGGGAGGCGTTCTTCCCCCCAACCAGGGGGATGTCCTGAATGCCGACCTCTTCGAACCAGAGGACAAACGCCTGCTCCCGAACCGTGTCCAGACGGGGGGTGTGGGTTTGCAGAGTCATGACAGCAGCACCTTGCCGAGCGAAGGAAACAACCACTCCGGCAACCCCTGGCTGCGGGAGATAGCCGACCCCATTAGGCCATCATTCAAAATTCTCTAGCCGGAAATAACGGGAAAAATTCTGTATTCCTAGCTACAGCGAGACCGCTCCGAGCTCTCTCGGTCCACCCAACCACTATCCGAACCTGCGGAGAAGACCTGACCGACGGGCCCGCACAGACCCGACACAGCACCGTCAACTGTCCCGCCAGTCCTACGTTCCGAGCTATGATCCTGCGTCTCCAGCAGTCCCAGGCAAGCGGGTGCTCCAGCACCGAATCCGGTTCATCTGGAACCCATACAGCCTGAGGTAGGAGGCAGCCATCCGGAGCTACCCAAACCCTTACCCCAAACCGCCAACCCCATAGTCCTGACCCAAGCACCTAATTCATGAAGCGACGTCTGAAAGGCATTCTCAGCCTCAGCCTGATTCTGCTGGCCTCCGCCATGTATAGCTGGCTGCACCTAGCAGAACCCAGCCCCCAGGCCACCAACGACTATTCAGTTGTTTCGGAATCCAACCGAGACAACAGCTCAACCTCCTTCGGCAAAATCCCCCCCAAGCCCCCCAGAGTTCGGACCAACCCCATAGAGGCAAAGGCACCAGACCCCCAAGAGAGTCAAACATACAAGGTAAAAGTCGGCTTCTTTGTCGACAATAACTATGAGGTCAACCTTGTTGCACCTATGTTCGCCAGCAGTGGCTATTACTGGCAGCGCTGGTCCCCTGATCTACAGGCCAAGCTGGAGTCACTCAATCTCGATCTGAATAGTATCCTGAGCCTCTCCAATCAGGTTGAGACCTGGGACAACAACGTCAAGCCCCTAAACGAAAAGCCAATAGTCCTGAAGAATGGGGATTATTATCAGATTTTCTCCTTTTCCGAAAAGTTCTACATCCCGAACCTGAATCTCCGCAGATTCCCCTTCAATCAACTGAATCTACCGATCACTCTGGAAGTCAATGATCCACTGAACTCATTTCAATACAACAATCTTCGCTTAATACCAGATCGAGGCGAATCAGGTATCGGGCAGGACATCCACATCAATGGTCTTGTGACACTGGGCTGGGACATGACAGAGGCCCGTCATGTCTATAAGAGCAGCTTCGGGCTCTCTGATCAGGACAGCGACTCTGAGACCTCCTACAGCAGGCTGAGCTTCACAGTTAAGTATGGTCGCTCTCTGCTGGCTTCTTTCTGGTCACTGCTCCAGCCGCTGCTAATCGTGATGGCCATTGTCATGCTCAGCCCACAACTGTCCGGCAGCCTGGGTGACGTTCGTATCGCCATACCGGCCACGGCGATCCTGACCCTGGTCTTCATGCAGGCTGGATACAAGGCTGATCTACCTCCCCTGCCCTACCTGACATTCCTTGACAACATATATCGCATCTCCTATGGCATCTGCCTAGCTGCATTTGGACTCTTTGTCTGGGGAGCCAATCAGATAGATAATTGCGCAACAGAAGCCGAGCGAGAAAAGGCCCTGGTTCGTATCAACAGGATAGACGCCAGATTTCAGTTCGTGACAGCCACAATGTTACTACTGGCAATTCTGGTGAGTTGGCTGAACAGCAATCAATAGCAGTCACCCACTCCGCACTGATTGAGGATGAGTCTGCAGAGGATCTGAAAGACCCAAATGGAAGTCTTCGGGAGACATTTCGAACAGGGATGGCTGCTCGAAGACTTCTAACTAAACCGGGAAGAAGAGCCGCCCCACCAGGCCGACCAGACTGAGAGTGAGCGATCCCCAGAGCGCACTCACAAAGCCGTCCCGCAGGCGAAAGCCCTCAACCAGAGCAGCGGCCAGGGCAAAGATGATCGCGTTGATCACAAAGCTGAACAGCCCCAGAGTGAGAATGGTCAGCGGCAGTGCCAGCAGCGAGAGAATCGGCTTCACCAGCACGTTCAGGATGCCGAAGGTGAAGGCTGCCGCCAGAGCGGTGCCAAATCCCCGGATTTCGACCCCGGTCGGCAGGTTGGCGACCACCAGCAGGGCGATCGCCGTCGTCAGCCAGAGCACCAGCAGATGGGTCATGGGAACCTAGAAGTAGTCGTAACTGGGCTGGGAACTGTCCCGGGCGAAGGCCAGCAGCAGCGGAAACTGCAACAGCCCGGTGGCAATCCGGTCCTCACTCTCATCAATGACAATCAGGGCCAGATCACCGGCTTCCTCAATCCGCTGAGCCTTCTGGATCAGCGGTTCCACCTCGGGAAAGATGGCAATGCCCTGGTTGGGGTTGAAGTCCTCACGAGCCAGGCCCAGGCAATCCTGCAGGCCCCGTCGCCAGTCTCCCAGCCGTTCCGGGCTGTTGGCCAGCACCAGCACCTGCAGCTTGGCACCGTAGAGGAAGTTCAGTACCGAGATCACCGCCGAGGCCACCAGAATGTTCTGCAGGCGGCTACCCAGACTCGGAACCGCGCCTCGCCCCCCCTGGGTGAAGAACCAGTCCCGCACTTTCTCGGCATGGACCGGCTCAAAGGTGCGACGCAGGGTCCAGGGGGCACCGTAGTAGTCCGGTTCGCTCTGGTAGCGGGTCAGCTGCTCCTCGATCAGGGACACCTCATCCCGCTCGAAGGTGGGTTCGACAAAACCAGGCTTGAGGGGTGGGCTCACCGGCGGTCCGAGGTCCGGCCCTGTCGAGGAGGGAACGGCCTGGTCCGGGGCCACGGCCGTGGTTGCACTGGGCACCAGCTGCAGCTGTTCCGCTGCCGCCGCCAGATCCTGCAGACTGCCCACCAGATAATCCCGGAAGCCCTGAACCCGCAGTGCCACCTCCTGGGAAGCTCCGGCGAAATTCTGGCGCATCTCCTCACGCAGCCGTTCCCGGCGACGCTCCAGCTTCTCGATCGACTGGCGCAGCTGCTCCTGCCGCGCTTCCAGATCCCCGAGGGAATCGGTGACGACGCGATCCAGCCGCTGACGGGTGGCTTCCACCTGTGCTTCCAGATCCGACTTGAGCCGTTGCAGGTGGGCGATGTCCTGCTCGATCATCCCGGCCTGTTCCACGGCTCGGGAGTTGGCCCGCACCTCGGCCCGGGGCGAGGTGGTTGCCTCTCGTTCGGTGGCAGGAGACACCTCTGCGACGCCTGAAGCCTCCAGGTCGGATGGCGGGGTCGCGCCCTCCGGGACTGGCGTCTCGGCATCACTGGCCGGGGTCCCCAGTTCCGGCAGCGGCGTCAGGGTCTCTTCGCTGGGATGGGATTCGGCAGAATGGGTCACCGGGCGACGGCCGCCACTGCGGCGCTAGGAACGGCGACTACAGTGTAGCTCCAGACACCGGCGCAGCTCGACGGCATCGAAGAGGATCGGCAGGAAGTGGATGCTCTTCACTTCCCGGAAGTAGAACAGCACCGGGAACCGATCCCACCACAGCTCCCAGTGAATCCACTCCTCGTAGGGAAAGCTGCGGAAGACCGTGCCGTTCCGGCTGACCTCCAGGGCCCGCTCGGTGAAGTGCAGGCGCAGGCTGGCGGTCTGGACCAGCAGGAAGAGGGCGAACAGCGCCAGCGGCAGGCCCACCCACAGGGACAGCAGGCAGAGCGCCCCACCTGCCAGGCTAAGCACGATGGGGATGGCGAAGCTGGGGGCGAGGGTGGTACCGGTTGCAGCGACGGTCATGGTTGGTTATTGCTCCCCTTCACCGGTGATCGACAGCCCGTCCACCCAGATGCGCGGACAGACACCCCCGGGGGTCACTTTCGCCTCGGGTTCAACGTAGACGATGCTGTTGAGCAGACTGCGGATGTCCCCGGCCACCGTCGCCGATTCGATGCTGGTGCGATCGCCGCGATTCACCACCCAACCGTCGAAGGGCAACGAGAAGGAGCCCTGCAGGGCCTGCACCCCGGCGTGCAGCGCCTGCAGATCGTCGATCAGCACCACATTCTCGGCCGTGGCCAGGTCATAGGTCTGCTCGGGCTGGGCTGCTGCCTCGACCACGAAGTAATCCGGGCTGACGGTGACCTTGGCGCCCAGATTGGCGTGGCCGGTGGGCTGGGCATTCAGCCGCTTCGCGGTCCCGGCGCTGTGCAGGAAGCTACGGAGCACGCCCTGTTCGATCAGGGTGACGCGGCGGGTGGGTGTGCCCTCACCATCGAAGGCACTGGCACCGATGTTGCCCGGATGACGGGCATCGTCGAAGAGGTTGAGCAGCGGCGAAGCCAGGGGCTGACCGAGGCTCTCGATCGTGGACAGGCTCTGGCGATCGAGCACCTGCTGGGCGTTGAACAGATTCGAGAAGGCTCCCAGCAGATCGAGGAAGGCTTCGGGGCTGAAGCAGACCAGATACTTGCCGGTGGTGATCGGCGCGTAGTCGAGATGGCTGATCGTCTTCTCGGCGGTTTCGGCCACGCAGTCGGCGATCGCCAGCTCCTGCACCCCATGACCGACCCGGAAGGCTCCGGCACTGCGGGGCTTACGGCCCTCCTGCTCGGTCTTGCTGTAGAGATAGCAACTGGCGTAGGTGCCGCCCTCGGCCCGGCGGGCTCCGGTGCTGTTCAGGTAGAAGGCTTCGCTGCGGCGTTGGGCCAGACCGTTGTAGGGCACGCTTTCGATCGCCGCGTGCCGCTCCAGCAGCTGCCGCTCGGCCTCGCTCAGCTTCGCCAGCAGGGTGGGCACCGCTTCGGCCGGGAACTCCGGCAGATTCAGGGGCTCGATCGGCAGGGTCGCCTCGGGACTGAAATCAGGAGCGTTCTCGGTGGGACCGAACTCACTCGCTTCCTGGGCAGTGCGCAGGGCCAGCTCCAGGCCGGCGGCATCGGTGTCGGTGGTGCTGGTGATGCCCACCTGACCGATGGCATTCCAGACCCGCACGGTGACACCGCTGCGCTGGGAGGCTTTCACCTGCTTGGGTTCACCCCGGTCCACCTGAACACTGGTCTCCTCCACCGAGGAACCGGAGATATCGTACTTCCGGATGCCGAGGCGGGCGGCGATCGCCTGAATCTCGGCGGCAAGGGAATCAATCGCGAGGGGCATGGGTCGAGAAAAGGGTTGACGACGGCGGAGGCAGGAACGGGAACTCAGCGTCCCCCGACGGTGATCGAATCGACCTTGAGGTGAGGCTGGCCGACGGTGACGTAAACACTGCCGCTGACGGAGCCGCAGAAGCCCGGGGCCAGACCGAGGTCATCGGAGCACATCGAGATCTTCTGCATGATCTCGGTGGCCTCGCCGATCAGGGTGGCGCCCTTGAGGGGCTTCGTAAGGCGGCCGTTTTCGATCAGGTAGGCCTCATCGACGGCGAAGTTGAACTGGCCGGTAGCGCCGACACTGCCGCCGCCCATCTTCTTGCAGTAGATTCCCTTGTCGATGCTGGCGAACAGATCATCGAGGCTATGGGGGCCGGGGGCGATGTAGGTATTGCGCATGCGCGAGGCTGCCGCGAAGGTGTAGTTCTGGCGACGGCCACTGCCGGTGCGGGGATGACCGGTGCGCAGCGAACCGGCCCGGTCGGCGATGAAGTTGCGCAGGATGCCATCCTCGATCAGCAGGGTGCGCTGGGCGGGCATCCCCTCATCGTCCATATCGATAGTGCCGAACTCATCGGGGGTGACACCCTCATCCCAGGCCGTGAGACTGGAATGGGCGATCGCCTCACCCTTACGGTCCTTGAAGGGGGTGGTGCCGCGCTCGATCTGGGTGGTTTCGAGCAGGTGACCGCAGGCCTCGTGGAAGATCACGCCGCCGAACTGGTTAGCCATCACCACCGGATAGGTGCCGGACTCGACGTAGTCGGCGTAGAGCATCTGCCCGGCGGACTCGGAGACTTCGGCCGCATCGATCTCGCTGTCCCACTGGCGCAGGAAGTCGGGGTTGCTGCTGTCGCCCACCCGCTTGCCGATGCTGGCCCGCTGCTCGCCATCGGCGCAGAGCAGGTTGTAGCCCACCGACTGGGTCAGGCGGATATCCCGGGCGAAGGTGCCGTCACTGGCGGCCACCAGCACCTCCTGCCAGTCGCGGAAGTAGATGGCGCGGCGAGATTGGACATGTTTGGCGTGGTGGGCAAGCCGGTCGTTGGCTCGCAGCAGCAGATCGCTCATCTCCCGCATCGGGCTGCAGCGGTCGAGCCAGGTTTCCTTGCCCTTGAGGCTGGCGTAGTCCCGCAGGGGCTCCAGATAGACCGGCGGCACAAAGGACTGCCCACCGGGGATCAGCAGCCCGAGAATGCCCAGGGCCTGCTCCAGGGCCGCCCGCAGGCCGCGGGGGCTGACGTCGTTGGTGCTGACGTAGCAGTCCTGCTTAGCCAGGAACACCCGCACCCCGGCTCCGGTACCGAGGCGGGGAGAGAGACTGGTGATCGCATCATCCTCAGCCATACAGCTGATGTAGTTGCTGCGCTCGAGGAAGAACTCGACGAAATCGGCTCCAGCGGCCCGCCCCAGACCAAGCAGTTGGGAGAGGCTGTCGGCCCAGGCCCCATCCAGGCGCTGCTTGGCAGGAACCGTGGTGTTCTCGAGCAGGGCGGCGGCCCGGGGCGGCGCGATCACCATAAAACCTTCGCGGGGAGTGACGTACCGCTCAGTCTAGCAACGCTGACAGAAGGACTCGGATAGGCGATCGCCCGCCCCCCGGGACCACTAGAATTAGGGCTGCCCGAGATCAGACCCCATCGACCTCTCCCTCTCTCCCCTGCGGATGAAGCGTCTGTTCAGATTCCGTCGTCTGCGCCTGCTGATGGCCGCCGCCGTCCTGGCCGGTGGGTACAGTCTGGCTTCGACCCCGGCCGCTGCCCCGCCGCTGTCGCCCCACCTGCAACAGGCCGAAGCCGAGTCGGCGCGGGTCCGTCGCCATCCTGCAGCCTTCAGTGAGGAGGAGCTGGCCATCCTGCAGCGTCGCTTCGGGGTGCATGGTCCCCAGGCAGCCATCGCCCAATGGGTAACCGAGCAGCTCGATCGCTTCCCGCTGCGGCGGGAGCAGACCCTGGATCCTGTCTCTTATACACAT
>CAWUMD010000036.1:0-14343 GCA_963923365.1 uncultured bacterium | reverse complement strand
GCCCGATGACCTGGCGGAGGTGGTGACGGTGGTGGAGTTCCCGCTGCCGGATGCGGCCGAAATCCGTGAGGAACTGCAGCGACTGCTCACTAGCATTGGTCAGCGTCTGGACGAGACCCAACTGGAGGCGGTGGTGCGCAGCTGTCAGGGCCTCAGCCTGGAGCGCATCCGGCGGGTGGTGGCCCGGGCGCTGGCGGCCCACGGTCAGCTGGCGGAGGCGGATTTCGATCTGATTCTCGAGGAGAAGCGCCAGACCATCCGCCAGACCCAGATCCTTGATTTCATCCCTGCGGCCGAGCAGATGTCGGACATCGGCGGCCTCGACCAGCTCAAGGACTGGCTGCAGCGGCGCAGCGGTGCCTTCTCGGAGCAGGCCCGCCGCTACGGGCTGCCCCACCCGCGCGGTCTGCTGCTGGCCGGGGTGCAGGGCACCGGTAAGTCGCTCAGTGCCAAGGCGATCGCCCACTACTGGCATCTGCCGCTGCTGCGCCTGGACGTGGGCCGACTGTTCGCAGGGCTGGTGGGCGAGTCCGAGTCCCGCACCCGCCAGATGATCCAGATTGCCGAGGCCCTGGCCCCCTGTGTGCTCTGGATCGACGAAATCGATAAGGCCTTCGCCGGACTGGAGGGGCGCGGCGACAGTGGCACTGCCAGTCGAGTCTTCGGCACGTTCCTGACCTGGATGTCGGAGAAGCAGTCGCCGGTGTTCGTGGTGGCGACCGCCAACGAAGTGCAGGCCCTACCGCCGGAACTGCTACGCAAGGGCCGCTTCGATGAGATCTTCTTTGTCGGTCTGCCCAATGCCGATGAGCGGTGGGCGATCTTCGAGGTGCACCTGACCCGGCTGCGGCCCCAGAACCTGCGCGCCTACGACCTTGACCGGCTGGCGGCCGCGACCCCGGACTTCTCCGGCGCGGAGATTGAGCAGTCCCTGGTGGAGGCGATGCATCTGGGCTTCAGCCAGAACCGGGACTTCACCACCGAGGACATCCTTGAGGCGACGCGCCAGCTGATTCCCCTGGCCCGCACCGCCCAGGCCCAGGTAGAAGCGCTGCAGCAGTGGGCTGCCAGCGGTCGAGCCCGCAGTGCCTCCCGCTTCGACCCTCTGGCCCGGGAGCTGCGCGATCGCCTCGGCAGCTGAGCCAATCCACAGCATATCTTCGGATTTGCCTGGGATTAAGCGGGTTTCCAGAGGAAAACTGAACCGCGAAGCATCTCCCCGAGGCTCGTTCCCCATGCATCAGTTGCCCCTGACCGTCAGCGCCATTCCCCTCTGGTTGCATCGGGGCGTGGCGATCACCCTCAATCCCCAGCCGGTCGCCTTCTGGCCCGGCGAGGACCGTCCGGTGCTGCAGCGCTATCGGGTGCATCTGCCGAACGGCCGTGAGGCCCTGGCCCCCTCCCTACGGGTGGCCGCCCGGCTGATTGACGAGCTGTATCTGGCCCAGGCCTGCTAACCGGAGATGACCTGAATCTGGGATGCGGCCTGCTGGGCGATCGCCCGCGCTGCATCGGTATCCTCGGCCCGAGCCAGAGCCACGCCCATACGCCGGTAGGGCCGGGCGTCCGGTTTGCCGAACAGGCGCAGATCCACCTGGGGGGTAGCCAGGGCCTCGGCGACCCCGCTGAAGGCGACCTGTTCCAGAGCCTCACCGGCGAGAATCACCGCGCTGGCAGCAGCCGGGGCACTCATCTCAATCAGGGGAATCGGTAGCCCCAGAATCGCCCGTAGGTGCAGCTCGAACTCGTTCAGGTTCTGGGAGGTGAGTGTCACCATGCCGGTGTCGTGGGGGCGGGGCGACAGTTCCGAGAAGATCACCTCATCGGCGGTGACGAAGAACTCCACCCCGAAGATTCCGGCGCCGCCGAGGGCATCGGTGACGGTGCGGGCGATCGCCTGGGCCTGCTCCAGCTGGGCCGCCGACATTGCCGCCGGTTGCCACGACTCCTGATAGTCGCCCCGCTCCTGGCGGTGGCCGATGGGCGGACAGAACAGCGTCGGACCGTTCCACTGGCGGATGGTCAGCAGCGTGATTTCTAGTTCGAAGGGAATGAACTCCTCGACAATCACCTTCACCTGATCGCCGCGGGCGCCCTCCAGGGCGTAGGCCCAGGCCCGTTCCACCTCAGCGGTACTGCGCACCGTCGACTGGCCCTTGCCCGAGGAGGACATCACCGGCTTGACCACGTTGGGGAAGCCGATCTCGGCTGAGGCGGCCTGCAGCTCCTCGAGGCTGTGGGCGTAGGCGTAGCGGGCGGTGCGTACGCCCAGGTCCGTGGCTGCCAGTTCGCGGATGCGGTCGCGGTTCATCGTGAAGTGGGTGGCCTTGGCCGTGGGAATCACCGTGATCCCCCGGTCCTCGAACTCCTGCAGCTTCTCGGTGCGGATCGCTTCGATCTCCGGTACCAGGAAGTCCGGCTGGTACTGACTGACCACTCGCTCCAGGTCCTCGCCCGAGAGCATCGAAATCACGGCGGACTCATCAGCCACCTGCATGGCCGGAGCGTTGGCGTAGCGATCCACGGCGATCACCCGGCAGCCGAGGCGCTGGGCGGCGATCACCACTTCCTTGCCCAGCTCACCGGAACCGAGCAGCATCAGGGTCTTGGGTAGGGACTGGGCTGTCATGTCTGCGCAGGGAACAACGGCAAAAAGCGAACGGGCGGCCAGAGCCACCCGTTCGCAAGGAGATTTCTGAAGCGCGGACGGAGACTAGAGGTCGCCGCCACGGGCCCACAGCAGTGCCACAACGGCAGGACCGGCAATGACGATCATCACCAGCATGGTGAGCTGCAGGATGACTTCGAAGTTGATGTTGCTGAGAAAGTCCATGTCTCCTCCGGGGATGACCCGCGCCTTGCAGCCGGTCTCGAAGAACGCCAAGGGCAATCTTACCGGCGTGGCTGCGGGGGGCTTCAGATAAGTTTACAAAACTCCACCATGGCACCCACCTGGGACGGCAACAGGGCAGGCGGGTTAGGCTGAGGGGCTGGCCCTGTGTGACGGACTCCCCATGGCAACCTGGCACTGCGTGCGCAACTGCGGCGCCTGCTGCAACCTCGATCCCAGCGATCGCCCAGACCTCGACACCTACCTCTCCCCCGAGGACCTGCAGCTCTACCTGAGCATGGTCGGCGAGGACGGCTGGTGCGTGAACTACGACAAGGACACGCGCCTGTGCACGATCTACGACGATCGCCCCAGCTTCTGCCGGGTGCAGCTCGACACCTTCGAGCGCATGTTCGGTATCGAACCGGAGGACCTCAATGACTTCGCTATCGACTGCTGCCACCAGCAGATCGAGGGAGTCTACGGCGATCGCAGCCTGGAGATGGTGCGCTTCGAGCAGGAACTGGGCCTGATTCGGCTTGCATCCGATCTGCCGGAGGAAAATCCGCCGGGCTAGAATAATGAAAGGAAAGTGAAATGAGGTGGGGCAATGGCCTCCGACCTGCAGGAAAAGCCCGCGATCGCCAGCCCTGTTGCCGCTTCAGCCCGTCAGGACAGTGCCTGGGCGGTGTTCGCTTCCACCTTCGTGACCATCCTGCTGGCGGAACTGGGCGATAAGACCCAGCTCACTACCCTGCTTCTCAGTGCCGAATCCCACGCACCCTGGGTGGTGTTCGCCGGAGCGTCGACTGCGCTGATTGCCACCAGTCTGCTGGGTGTGGTGGTAGGCCGCTGGCTGTCCCGCTGGCTGACGCCCCGAACGCTGGATCTGGCCGCCGGGACCGTTCTGCTGCTGATCTCCGGCTCCCTCGCCTACGACCTGTTCACCCACTGGAGCTGACGGCATGGATTGGCAACTGCTGGGCGCAAGCTTTGTCGCGGTGTTCCTCTCGGAGCTGGGGGACAAGAGTCAGGTGGCGGCCATGGCCCTGGGAGGCAGCAGTCGTCACCCCCGGGCCGTATTCTTCGGGACCGCGGCGGCCCTGGTGTTCTGCAGCCTGATCGGGGTGCTGATCGGTGGCAGTACCGCCGAGGTGCTGCCGACCCAATGGGTGAAGCTGGCTGCCTGTCTCGGTTTTGCGGTAATCGGCGTGCGGCTGCTCACCGGGGCCGGGGTCGAGGAAGACGAGGCTGAACCCCCGCAGTAAGCTGTGGGGCAGCCGAGTTCGCCCGCCGTTGATGTCACTTCGTTCCCGCTATCTGGCCGGTTTGCTGACCCTGGCCCCGCTTGCTCCGCAGATCCTGGTCCCGTCGCCGGTCCGGGCCCTGGAGCTGCGGGGACAGACCTATTTCGCCAGCCCGCCCTGGAAGGTGGTGGCCCGTAACTACTTCTGGTACATCCAGCAGTACGGGGCGGAATACTACTTCACCGTTGACATGCCCGAGAAGGCTGGCGTCCCCCTGGGAGCCCTGCGCATTGAACAGACCCGGGGGGTCGATCGCACCTTCCAGTTCCAGGTCGGCAAGACCCGGGCCTTTCTGGGGGAACCGCGGGCGGAGGGACCGGCGGTGCCGGTTCAGGTGACCTACGATGACCGGCTGCGCCGTTTCGATGTCCGCTTCGAGAAGCCGGTGGCGCCGGGCGAGCAGGTGACCGTAGTGCTCGTGCCGGACTACAACCCCGTCTACGCCGATACCTACCTGTTCGGGGTGACGGCTTACCCGGCGGGGCCCAATCCTGTGGGACAGTTCGTCGGCTTCGGCACGCTCCAGATTCTGGATGTCTCCTCCTCCTATGGCAACTGAGCAGTGGCGATCGCTGCTGCCGGTGACCCGACAGACGGTGTCCTGCCGGATGCGGGATGGGGTCCGCCTCGATGCCGACCTTTACCGCCCCGAGACGGATGCCCCCCTACCGGTGCTGCTGATGCGTCAGCCCTACGGACGGGCGATCGCCTCGACGGTGGTCTATGCCCACCCCCGCTGGTACGCCGCCCAGGGCTATCTCGTGGTGATGCAGGATGTGCGGGGCCGCGGTAGTTCCGAGGGCGAGTTCCGGCTGTTCGAGGATGAGCGCAACGATGGTCAGGACAGCCTGCACTGGGCCGCGCAGTTGCCGGGCAGCAATGGCCGGGTGGGGATGTACGGCTTCTCATACCAGGGGATGACCCAGCTCTACGCCGCCGAGGCCCGGCTCGACTGCCTGAAGGTAATCTGTCCGGCCATGCTGGCGGGGGATCTGCATCGTCACTGGGCCTATGAGGGCGGCGCCTTCCGACTGCAGCTGAATCTGGCCTGGGCGATCCAGCTGGCGGCGGAGTCGGCGCGACGGCGGGGCGATGCCGAGAGCTACCGGCGGCTGGCCCAGGCGGCGGCAAATCTGCCCCTGGGGGGCGATCGCCCGGATGATGCCGCTCTGCTGGCGGAGCTGGAGCCCGAGAGCTTCTACTTTGACTGGCTGCGGGAGACCAACCCCGACAGCGACTACTGGCAGTGTCTCAATCCCCGGCTGGATGGCATCGACCTGCCGATGCTGCATATCGGTGGCTGGTTCGACCCCTACCTGCGGGGGACGATCGATCTGTTCGAGCGTCTGTGGCAGCAGTCCGCTCAGCCTCAGCAGCTCTGGGTCGGGCCCTGGGCCCATCTGCCCTGGGGGCGGGCCCTGGCGGGGCAGGACTACGGTCCCGAGGCCTGCAGCCCGATCGACCGGGTACAGCTGGCCTGGTTCGACCATTACCTCAAGGACGGGCCACTGCCGCTCCAGTCGGAACCCCTGCAGCTGTTCGATCTGGGCACTCGTCAGTGGCGATCGCTGCCCGACTGGCCCCAGGGCACCTGCCGCTGGTACCTGGACAGTAACGGTCTGGCAGGGATGCGCCAGGACGATGGTCGCCTGCAGCCCCAGCCGCCGTCCCGGGCGGTGGAGGACTGGTTTGTTCATGATCCCTGGCGGCCGGTCCCGGCCCTGGGTGGCCACAACAGTTTCAGCGTCGGTAGTCCTGACCGCCGCGAACTGGATAGCCGCAGTGACCTGCTGGTCTATCGCAGCGCTCCGTTGAGTGTGCCCCTGACCCTGGTCGGGCCGATCCGGGTGGAACTGTCAGTGGAGACGGAGGTTCCGAGCCTTGACCTGCAGGTGGTGCTGTCCCGAGAGACCGCATCCGGTAGCGTGCAAAGCCTCAGCCAGGGATTCCGGCGGCTGTGCCCCTCCCGGGACGGGCAGCCGCTGGGGGTGGACCTGCAGCCGATCTGCTGCACCTGTGAGGTGGGCGATCGCCTGCGCCTGTCGCTGGCAGCGGCGGCCTGGCCCGCCTTTGCCGTCAATCCCGGCACAGGTCAGGATCCGCACCGGAGTCGCCGGATCGAGGCCCTTCCCTATGCGGTAGGTCTGCGGCACGGACCCGACGGGGCGACCCGGCTGCAGTTGGCGATGCTGTGAGGGTGGCTCCCGTCCACCCCCGTCGGGCTGCCGTAATGCTGACAAAAAGCTGAAGTTTTCAGGCGGAATCCCGACGTGATGGGCTTCCCTGCCTAGGCTCGGGATGTTGAGGAGAGTAGTGTCATGTCGGCGATCCGACGCCTAGGGATTCTGACCAGTGGCGGTGACTGTCCGGGCCTGAATGCCGCGATTCGGGCGGTGGTCAGTCGCGCCACCCTGGGCTATGGCTGGGAGGTGCTGGGCTTACCCTACGCTACCCAGGGGCTGCTGGAACGGCGGGCGATCCGGTTCACGGTCCATGGTTTCGACCGCCGGGGCATCGATCCACTGCTCAGTACCGGTGGTACGGTGCTCGGTTCGATCAATCGGGGCGACACCGAGGCCCAGACGGCAGAGATTCTCCAGGGCTATCGCGAACTGGGGCTGGATGCCCTGGTGGCCATCGGCGGGGATGGCAGTCTGGCCATCCTGCACCATCTGGCCCAGCAGGGGGGCTGGAAACTGGTGGGCATTCCCAAGACGATCGACAACGACGTCGGCCTCACCCAACGGTCGATTGGCTTCGATACTGCCGTCAATACCGTCACCGAGGCCCTGGCCCGGCTCAGCTACACTGCCGCCAGCCATGACCGGGTGATGGTGGTTGAGGTGATGGGACGTGAGGCCGGTCACCTGGCGCTGCAGGCGGGGATTGCCGGGGGGGCGGATGCGATTCTGCTGCCGGAGATTCCCTACCGGATTGCGGACCTGCACGACAGCATCTGCGATCTGCGCGATCGCTGGAACCGGCGCTTCGCGATCATCGTGGTTGCCGAGGGCGCCCATAACCAGCGGGGCGAGGAACTGCGGCTCAGGGATGCTCTGGGCAACTGCCACTACGGCGGCATCGGCAATGACCTGGCCCGCCGTCTGAGCGAGTACGGCAACGGCGAGCTGGATGTGCGGGTGACAGTGCTGGGCCATGTGCAGCGGGGGGGGATGCCATCGGCCTTCGACCGGATGATGGCGACGGTGATGGGCACCCATGCGGTCGATAGTCTGGCCAACGGCGAGGTCGGGACGATGATGACCTGGCAGGGCGATCGCTGTGTGGCCCAGTCCCTGCAGGCTGTGGTGGAACACAGTCCGCTGATGGTCGACCCGGAGGGCGAACTCGTGCGGGCCGCCCGGGGCATGGGCATCTACCTGGGGCACCCGTCCGCTGCCAGCCCGCGGGGGCCGGCCTGTCCCCGTCAGCCCGTGGGCAATCCCCGGCCCCGTTCCGGTGCGGTGGGGTCGAGAGTTTGACAGTAGGCTGTTGAACCGGTTAAACCGTTCTCAATCGGGCGTTTGCCGTCCAGTCTTCAGGACCGACCTCATGGCCAAGAAAATCTTTGGTGTGCGCGTCGATGACGAACTGCGCCAGACTCTGAAAACCATTGCTCAGGCCAAGGGCTACGTCCACAACAGTGGCACCCACAAGGGCAAGCCCGACCTCAGCGGGCTGGTGATCTACATCCTGGAGGACTACGTTGCCCGGGCTCGGACCGAACTGAACCTGGATGGCGATCGCTGACCTCGACAGGGGGCTGGCAAGCCCGGATACTGGGGGCACTCCTGCGAATGCCGATGGCCGTGCTCACCCCTCCTCCATCTGTGACCCGGCCCCTGCGGGTGCCCCGGGCGCGTAACCGCTGGCATCGGCCCTTGGCCCTGCTGCTGGCGGTGATTGCCCTGGCCGGTCTGGTGCGGGAGTTCAGCCTGCTGCTCGAACACTTCACCTGGGTGGGGTTGCGCTTTGCCCTTGGTCGCCACCCGCTGGCCTGGAGTCTGCTGGCGGTGAGTGTCTGGTTGGGATTCGGGGCGTCCTGGCGGCGCTCCGGCTAGAGGACGATTCCGGTGAACCATGGTGGCTTCCCTCTGGCGATTGCTGGATAGTCCACTGCCCCCGCTGGCCTTTCGGGAGCAGGTGCGATTGCTCTACCCACGGGCCCAGGGCGACTGGCTGGCCCAGGTGCTCTGGCAGCGGGGGCTGCGGGACCCGGCTGATCTCGCCCCCTTTCTCTTCGCCGAGCATTACGTCGAAACCGGACCCGAGGCCTTCGGCGAACCCATGGCCCAGGCCGTGGAGCGGATCTGGCAGGCGATCGATGTGGGAGAGGCGATCGCCCTCTGGGGCGACTTCGACGCCGATGGGGTAACTGCTACTGCCGTCCTGCTGGAGGGTCTGGGGGCGCTGATGTCCGCCGCACAGCTGAGCTGGACCATCCCGGATCGTCAGCACGAGAACCACGGCCTCAACCGACCGGGCCTCGACCGCCTGGCAGCCGCCGGTGTACGTCTGGTGATCACCGCGGACAACGGCTGCGGAAATCCCGCCGAGCTGGACTACGCCCGGGAACTGGGCCTGGAGGTGATCGTCACCGATCACCACCTGGTGCCCTCCGAACCCCTGATGGCGATCGCCGTGATCAACCCCCGCTGTCTGGCGGCGGAGCATCCTCTGGCCCACCTGTCCGGGGTGGCGGTGGCCTACAAACTGGTGGAAGCCGTCTACGCGGCCCGGCCCCAGTGGTCGCAGCTGCCCCTGGAGACGCTGCTGGATCTGGTGGCGGTGGGGTTGGTGGCAGATCTGGTGGAGCTGCGGGGCGACTGCCGCCAGCTGGTGCGGCGGGGTCTGAAACAACTGGCCTCGCCCCAGCTGGCCCAGCGTCGCCCTGGCCTGGCGGCCCTGCTGCAGCTCTGTCGGCGCCAGGGCGATCGCCCCAGTGATATCAGCTTCGGCCTGGGCCCCCGAATCAATGCCGTCAGCCGCATCCGGGGGGATGTATCTCCGCTGCTGGACCTGCTGACGACACAGGATCCCCGCCGGGGTGAGGAGCTGGCGCTCCAGGTGGAGGAGCTCAATCAGCAGCGGCAGCGGCTGCAGAAAACGCTGCAGCGGCAGGCGGAACGGCAGATTCAACGTCTCAACCTTCACCACCAGCCGGTGATCGTACTGGCGGACGTGGGTTGGCCGGTGGGGCTGCTGGGGCCGGTGGCCGGGCAGCTGGCCCAGGCCTACCGGCGGCCGGTGATTCTGCTCAGCCGAGATCCCGACCGTCCGGGGCAAACCCCGCTGGCCCGGGGGTCGGCTCGCTCCGCCACCGGGATCGATCTCTACGACCTGCTGGGTTCCCAGCGGGAGCTGCTGACGGGGTTCGGTGGCCATCCGGCGGCGGCGGGGCTCAGTCTGCCGGTCGCGAACCTGGATCTGCTGCGGGTTGGCCTGAATGCTCACCTGGGACGGGCTCCGCAGGTTGTCCCCGAACCAGTGGACCTCGAGGTGTCCCTGGCGGATCTGGGTGAAGCGCTGTTCCGGGAACTGCAGGGACTCGAGCCCTGTGGCCGGGGTAACCCCGCGCCGCGATTGCGGGTGAGCGGGGTGCGGGCCCGGGCCGTGAGCCGGTTTGACCCGAGGCGCAGTGCTCAGCGGCAGGCCGTCAGCCTGCAACTGACGCAGCCCGGAACCGGGGTCAGCTTCCCGGCCCTGTGGTGGGACCACAAACCCGACGAGGTTCCGCAAGGGCCATTACAGGTGGTGCTGGAACTGGACTACCGCTCCTGGCAGGACCGCAGCGGTCGCCTGCAGGGCAAGGTGCAGGCCCGAATCCTCGATCTGCAGCTTGAGCCTGACACCGCCCGGGACTGCAGCGACCCGGTGCCCTGGCAGGATGGGCGGGGTTTGACGGCGATCGCTTCGGCACCGGTGAGTTGGGATCAGCTGACCCGGGACTGGGGCAGGGAGCCGGACCGCCTGCGTGAGTTGGCGTTTCACCCGCCGGACCCGGCCGGGGATGCCCCCTTCTGGCCGCTCTGGCTGGGGGTGCTGCGGGGGCTGGCCCGGGCGGCGGCTCCGGTACCGTTGGCGGCGATCGCCCACCGACTCGATCTGGCCGAAGAAACGTGTCTGCAGCTGCTGAGGTTGAGCAGCCCCCTGGGCTACCGCTGGGAGCAGCCGTCGGGGACGACCCTGCACCTGATCTGGCCGGGCTGGGAGACCCTGGACGTTGCCAGCCCCGAGCTGGAGCAGCTGGCTCGGGTGTGCGAGGCCTATCGGGCCGAGTGCCGACTGCGGCAGCGCTACTTCGCCAGCCAGCCCCTGGCGGATCTGCAGCGGGTGCTGGCCGAGACCAGGCCGGAACTGGCACAGTCAACGCTGGCGAAAATGGCCGAGAATCCGTAGCCTGAGTCTGCCTGCCCTTGTGTTTCCATGCCCTCGTTCCCTGCCTGGCGTTCCGTCCCCCTGACGCTGCTCGTGCTGGCTCTGGCCGGGCCGGTGCGGGCCTTTACCCTGCAGGACAGCCCGAAGGTGCTGGTCGACCAGGTCTGGCAGCTGGTCAACCAGGAATTTGTCGATCCGAAGTTCAACCGTCAGGATTGGGCGGCCGTCCGCCGGGAACTGCTGGGACGGTCCTACGGCACCCCCGAGGAATCCTACTCAGCCCTGCGGTCGGTCCTGCAACGGCTCGGCGATCCCTACACCCGCTTCCTCAGCCCGGATCAGTTCGAGCAGCTGGCGGGGCGGACCAACGGCAACGTCACCGGCGTTGGCCTCACCCTGGCCCCAGACCCGGATGAGCAGCGGCCCGTGGTGGTGCGTCTGCAACCCACCTCCCCGGCCCAGGTGGCCGAGCTGAGACTCGGCGATCGCCTGCTCACGGTTGATGGCAAGAGTACCCGCGAACTGTCCAGCGACGATGTCCAGCAGCTGCTGGAAGGGGCGCCCGGTACCACCGTGGTGCTGAAGCTGGAACGGGATCGCCGCATCTTCGAAGTCAGTCTGATTCGCCGCGTGGTCGAGGTGCCATCGGTCAGCTATCGCCTGATCCGCCAGGGTGCCAACAATCTCGGCTACATCAAGCTGGATGAATTCAGCCAGCGCTCGGCTGGCGAAATGCGTAAGGCGGTGCAGGACCTGGAAGGGCAGGGCGCCCAGGGGTTCCTGCTGGATCTGCGGGGCAATCCCGGAGGTCTGCTGGATGCCAGCATCGACATCGCCCGCCTCTGGCTGGATCGGGGGGTGATTGTGCGCACCGTGCCCCGCAACGGTAAGGCCGACTCGATTTGGGCCAACGGCACAGCGATTACCCGGCTGCCCCTGGTGCTGCTGGTGGATCAGTATTCCGCCAGCTCCAGTGAGGTGCTGACCGGGGCCCTCAAGGACAACCGCCGTGCCCTCGTGGTCGGCACCCAGACCTTCGGCAAGGCGGTGGTGCAATCGGTGCATCGCCTGCCCGGCGGCGCCGGGGTGGCGGTGACCGTGGCGCACTACTACACGCCCAATGGGACAGATCTGGGCAATAAGGGCATCCGCCCCGATCGGGATATCTATCTCAGTCGCCAGGACAAGCTGCGCTATCGGTTCCTGCCGGAGATCTATGGCTCCCGGGATGATTTCGTGCTCTACGAGGGACTAGCTGCCCTGGGCCAGCAGATCGCCGCTCGGCCCTGATCAAATGGGGACTGGGGTTTCTGGTAGACGGCGGCGGCGGTGGGTTGCCCTGCATTGCCCGTGTCATGGGGGGGCATCGCTGGTGGGCACTGGGCCGGGGCGATCGCCCCGGGGATTTTTTCTGCAGTCAGGGAATGAACCCGGGGCCAGCCTCGAATGACAAACGGTATCGTAGCGAACAATTTGATGGCTCCGGATTAGTAAGATCGCAAGAAGTTAATCCCTTCGAAGTGGCGGGCAATGGCCGGTACTATCACTCGCAGTCAGGCGACCTACGTCATCACCAACCGTGAACCCGTAGAGGTGGGCGCGCCTGAGCGTCTGGAGGATCTCTGGGCGTCGGACGTCTTCGACCTGCGCAAGATGCAGGCCAGCCTCCCCAAGGATGTCTTCAAGTCCGTCAAGAAGACCATCCAGACCGGTGAGACCCTCGATCCCAGCGTGGCCGACGCCGTCGCCAACGCCATGAAGGACTGGGCGCTCTCCAAGGGGGCACTCTACTATGCTCACGTCTTCTACCCCCTGACCAACGCCACCGCCGAGAAGCACGACGGCTTCATTGCGCCCCAGAGCGACGGCTCGGTGATCGCCGAATTCAGCGGCAAGATGCTGGTTCAGGGTGAACCCGACGGTTCCTCCTTCCCCAACGGTGGCCTGCGCTCCACCTTCGAGGCCCGCGGCTACACCGCCTGGGATGTGACCAGCCCGGCCTACATCATGGAGACCGATAACGGCTCCACCCTCTGCATTCCCACCGTCTTCGTCTCCTGGACCGGTGAGGCCCTCGATAAGAAGACCCCGCTGCTGCGCTCCAACGCGGCCATGAGCAAGGCCGCGACCCGGGTGCTCAAGCTGCTGGGCCATACCGAGGTCGCCCCCGTCAACTCCAGCTGCGGGGCAGAGCAGGAGTACTTCCTGGTCGACGCCAACTACGCCACCAGCCGTCCTGACCTGCTGCTGGCCGGTCGCAGCCTCTTCGGTCGTCCTCCCGCCAAGGGACAACAGTTCGACGACCACTACTTCGGTGCTATCCCCGAGCGGGTGCAGGTGTTCATGCAGGAAGTGGAGCGCAAGCTCTATCGCCTGGGTGTCCCCGTCAAGACCCGTCACAACGAAGTGGCCCCCGGCCAGTTCGAGATCTCGCCGGTGTTCGAAGCGGCCAACGTCGCCACCGACCACCAGCAGGTGCTGATGACGGTGCTGCGCAGCACCGCCAAGAAGCATGGCTTCCTCTGCCTGCTGCACGAGAAGCCCTTCGCCGGTGTGAACGGCTCCGGTAAGCACGTCAACTGGTCCGTGGGCAACGCCACCCAGGGCAACCTGCTCGACCCCGGCGATACCCCCCATGCCAACGCCCAGTTCCTGCTCTTCTGCGGCGCTGTTATCCGCGGCATCCACACCTACGGTCCGCTGCTGCGCGCCGTGATCGCCAGTGCCGGAAATGACCACCGCCTCGGGGCCAACGAAGCACCCCCGGCGATCATCTCCATCTACCTCGGCTCCCAGCTGGCCGATGTGTTCGAGCAGATCCGCCAGGGCAACGTCACCGGCTCCCCCGCCAAGGGTGTGATGCACATCGGTGTCGATACCCTGCCGGTGATCCCCAAGGATGCGGGCGATCGCAACCGCACCTCCCCCTTCGCCTTCACCGGCAACCGCTTCGAGTTCCGCGCCGTCGGTTCCAACCAGTCCGTGGCCGGTCCTCTGGTGGCGATGAACACCGTTCTGGCCGACTCCCTCAACTGGGTTGCCGACCAGCTCGAGACGCGCATCGCCGCCGGTGAGGAACTCAACGGCGCCATCCAGAACGTGCTGCAGCAGATCATCACCGAGCATGGCGCGGTGGTGTTCAACGGCAATGGCTACTCCAGCGAGTGGCATGAGGAAGCGGCCCGTCGCGGTCTGCCCAACCTGCCCACCGCCGCCGATGCGCTGCCGGTCCTGGCCCAGAAGGACATCGAGGAACTGTTCACCCGCACCGGGGTGCTGACCGCTGTCGAGCTGGCCAGCCGCTACGAGGTCTACGCCGAGCAGTACATCCTCTCCATCGAGGTGGAAGCCAAGCTGGTGGCTAGCATTGCCCGCACCACCATCTACCCGGTGGCGGCCCGCTACCTGAATGACCTGGCGACCACCCACGCCAAGCTGAAGGACCTGGGCGTTCCCTTCGACCGTCAGATCCTGGATAGCGTCGCCAGCGAAACCCAGTCGGTGCTCAGTGCGGTGGCCGAGCTGGAAGCCGCCCTGGCCCAGCACGACTTCGACTCCACCGCGGCCCACATGCAGCACTGCGCCAAGACCATCTCCCCGCTGATGCTCAAGGTCCGCAGCCATGTGGATGCCCTCGAGGGTCTGGTGGCCAACGATCTCTGGCCCCTGCCCAGCTACCAGGAAATGCTGTTCATCAAGTAATCCCCTGATGACCTAGCGAAAAGGCCACCCGGAAACGGGTGGCCTTTTTTCGTGGGATGAATCCGAAACGTCCGGGGCGATCGCCCCGGTGAGGGGCTCAGGCCTTGGTGAAACCCAGGCCGTTGG
>CAWUMD010000035.1:0-14473 GCA_963923365.1 uncultured bacterium | reverse complement strand
GAGGGGAGGAGTCTCCGATTGACTCCTCCCCTCGCACCAACCCTCGGCAGTAGAAACCCTAGCGGGAAGCCAGGAACAGCATCGGGTTGACGGCACCCCGGCCACCGGGGTGGATTTCGAAGTGCAGGTGGGGACCGGTGCTGCGACCCGTACTTCCCATCTCGGCAATCAGCTGTCCCTGACGGACCTGCTGGCCTTCGGAAACCAGGAGACGGCTGTTATGGCCGTACAGGGTCTGGCTTCCATCCGGGTGGGTCACCTCCACCAGATTGCCGTAGCCCCCATCGTTGAAACGGGAGTAGGTGACGGTGCCCTCTGCCGCAGCCATGATCGGGGTCCCAATCGGACCGGCAATATCGACACCCTTGTGCATCCGGCCCCAACGCCATCCATACCCGGAAGTCAGAACCCCCTTGGCAGGCCAGGCATAGGCCACGGAACCGAGGCCGCGCGGCAGGAAGCGATTGGAGTCGAGACCCGGCAGTGCGGAGGGAGCCACGGCCGTATCGACGATGGAGCGGACCACCGGTTCGTAATTCTGGGAGCCGAGGGGCGCAACCGCTACCGTGCGGGCAGGTGCCTGAGCCGCTTCAGCCATCGTCGGGGGAGCGGCGTTCAGGGGCGCTAGGCTGGGTTGACTGACCTCACGCACTTCGGACTGCAGTCGGTTGATGTAGGCCACGGTGGCAGCGGCCGCCGGAGCAGCGGTCGGGGCGATCGCAGTCGGGGACGCCACGGCGGCAGGGGGCTGCTGATCCACAATCCCGAGACTGCGGGGAGTGACCTCACCCAGACTGGCGGTCAGGACCTGCTCGGGAGCTTTGGCGGAGGAGAGCAGCGGGGTCAGGGTCGGCTGGCTGGCGGTCAGGCCGGGAACCAGCAGCTTCTGACCAACACGAATCAGGTTGGGATTGCTGATGTCATTGAGGCGGGCCAGCTCGGCCAGCGTCGTGCTGTAGCGCTGGGCGATACGAGCCAGAGTATCCCCGGGCTGCACCTGATAGGTCTCGTTGGCGGGAGAAACCGCGCGATCGCCACTGAAGGCAACGACCTGAGGAGGAGAGAGGGTTGCCTGGGGAGGCGCAAGATTGATCACGTTGAGGGAGCGGTTGGTGGATGAGGAGTCGGAGCTGGTCTGAAGGCTCTGCAGATGCGCATCGACGGGGTCGGCGGAACCGGTACGCAGAGCAACCGTGGTCATGGGCAGGCGAAGCTTCTGACCCACCATCAGCAGTCCATCGGCGGGCAGGTCATTGAGGGCGACCAACTGCTCGACTGCCAGATTGTGGCGTTGGGAAATGGTCCAGAGGGTGTCGCCTTCACGGACCTGATAGGAGGCCAGACGCGCACTGGCTGTGAACTCGGAGGTAGCGGCGGCAGCAGGGGCCACGCCCAGGTGCAGAGGAGAGAACGTGACTGCCATGCCGACAGCGGCCAGCAGCGGGGCAGAAACAGTGACCGCGCGGGAGGCGGACAGGTCCTGAGAGTCGGATCCGGTCGTCGGGCAGGCAGGAGCCACTGCTGCGGAGCAGTAGTCGATGCTCATGACCTTCTGCGGAATTCCCTGCTTCAAGGGACGGCCTCCTGAGGCGTTGAATGCGACATAGGGGGTGTCGACGTCGGCTGAATGCCAGACCTGCAGGGAATGTGAAAGCTCAGCAGTCACCCTGCGTGACGCCCAAATCAGTAGCAATACCTACTGGGTCAGCTAGAACTCTGCAAAGATTAGCGTGGTGCGGGTGAATCGACAAGCGCCACCCAGCGGACAGCCATCTGACGCATTTGAACAGCCAGAGCCCTGTCCGGGAAAGGGCTTGAGCGGGATCAAGCGAGGAAACGGAGAAAAATCTGAATATCTGGAATTCCGCCGGATATCAGATTGTGATCCCTGACACAGACAGACCGGTGATGGGCCAGAAGCCTCCCTGGCACAGGCTCCCAGGAGGGACGGAAATCCGGAAACACCACGCAGCCCCTCGGATCGGCAAATGAGGATTATCTATCTTTTGGTCAAGGAAATTTAGAAATTCTGATGAATTACAGCAGTCCCAGCTGACGTCGGGCTTCGAACAGGCCCACGGCGACGCTGACGGAAAGGTTCAGACTGCGCACCCCGGGCTCCGCCATCGGGATCTGTACGACCACGTCGGTCTGGGCCAGGACCTCCGGGGGGAGCCCCGTGGTTTCCCGACCGTAGAGCAGCCAATCGCCGGGTTGAAAGGCGAAGTCGCAGTGGCTGACACTGCCTCCGGTGCTGAAGGCCACCAGACGACCCCGACCCTGGCGATCGCCCTGGAACGCCTCCCAACTGGCATGGGTGTGCAACGGCACGTAGGGCCAGTAGTCGAGCCCGGCCCGCTTCAGATAGCGATCGCTCAGTTCGAACCCCAGCGGTTCAATCAGATGCAGGGGCGTCCTGGTGGCCGCGCAGGTGCGGGCGATGTTGCCGGTGTTGGGCGGGATCTCGGGCTGGAACAGGATCACCTGAAGCATGGAGGCAGGCAGAGCAGTACCGCCTCCATTGTCCGGTGCCATTGCCACCTAGCCTGAAGCACAGTGAGGCGTCTCCTCTTCCGGCAGCGGCAGGAGGCGCAGCGGGGCTGAGGCCACCCGGGCACAGATCTCCGAGAGCTTGTCCTCGGTGGTGAGGGGGGAATGGGGAACGGGCAGATCCAGACAGGGCCAGGATTCGAGATCGGCACAGGGACAGCCCGGACAGGCCGTCGCCCCCAGGGCCCGCATGACCGGCATCTGGCAGCGGGCACAGGATGCCAGATCCCACTTGTTCCCCAGCAGCTCGGCCAGGGACTCGGCGGAGCCCTCCAGATAGCAGTCGCGGAACTGGAGCAACTGCAGATGCCGCCAGCAGCCCTGGAATTCCAGACTGTATCGACCGTTCTGCATGACCGTATGCGGACGCATCACCAGCTCCGGGTGGGTGCAGATCACCGCTTTTCCCAGCTGGAACCAGCAGGCGAGATAGTGCTTGAGCTCCGCGGCGGACGCCATAGCCGACTCCTTGCCGACCGTCGGGACAGACTGAGTAGCTCCAACTTGCCCAGGGATCACCGCAGGGATGACGGGTCTCGTCTGTAGAGAATCTGTAACCGACTTCAGATATCAGTCGATGGGGTGGCCGAGCTGGCGCAGGTCCAGGGCAAACCCCGCCGTGCAGAGGTAGGTGCGGGCGGCCCGCTGACCCACAGCCCGGGTCAGATGACCGAGGCGATCGCGAAAGCTGCGTCCGAGGGGATAGGCGGGCACCACCCCCCAACCGGTCTCCTCGGCCACGGCGATCACCGGGGTCGGGCAGGACTCCAGCAGCCCCAGCAGCTGACCACTGCGCTGCTCCCAGGCGGGGTCCGGCTCCTCCAGGTAGGCCGCGACCCAGGTGCCGAGGGAATCCACCAGCAGGCACCGATCCGCCGAGGCGATCGCCAGCTCGTCCATCAGAGCCTCCGGTCCTTCCCGGGTGCGCCAGTGCGGCGGACGGCGCAGGCGGTGACGCTCCAGGCGAGCCTGCCACTCGGGGTCATCATTGCCGTAGGCGCTGGTGGCCAGATAGGTGACGGGCAGTGCCGTGGCGATCGCTAGCCGTTCTGCCCACTCACTCTTGCCGGATCGGGCCGGGCCGGTCACCAGCACCAGCTGGGCATTACTCATTCATGCTGCGCATGGTGGCCACGGCGGAGGGCGAAACCCGGTTCAGGTAGCGGAAGATCCAGTACTTGAAGACGGTATCGAGGATCACCGGGAACGTGGCGATGAACATATTGTTGTAGGCCTCGTTCACCGGCAGCCCGAAGTGGTGGGCGGTGCCGGTGAGCAGCACCTCCCAGCCGTGGGGGGAGTGGAAGCCGACGAACATGTCCGTGAACATGATGATCACGAAGGCCTTGGCACTGTCGCTGATGCCGTAGAGGAAGTCGTCGATGAAGCCCTTGAGCATGGCCACTTCCCGGCGACTGGTCACCAGCAGAATGGCCACCGCAATCACCGCCAGCAGATCTGCGAAGACGTTCTTGACCGCATTCGCCCCCTCGGCACGGGCCTCCTCCGCCAGTTCCTCGACCTTGTCGCGCAGTTCCGTCTCCAGTTCCGCTCCCTGGAGTGGCGGCGCCTTGGCCAGGAAGCGCTGGAACTGCAGTCGTTCCTCGAAGTGGCGCAGCTCCTTGAAGGCCTCCTCCTCGAGGTCGACATTCAGGAACACTGCCCCCGATTCGGTGGAACGCAGCTGATCCACGATCGGGCCGATGATGAAGGTCTTGCTCACCTGCTGGGTGAGCAGGGGCACCAGCACCAGCAGGATGACGAAGCGCAGGGCACCCATGGTCTGGGTCTTGCGGGCCCGGAAATTCTCGACCAGTTCCTCCTCGCTGCGGGGGTCGATATCCCGACGCAGGCGATCGAAGGTCCCGAAGATGGACCGGGGCAGTACCTGCACCGGCTCCCGGGCGGGTCCGGCGTTGGTTGCGGCGGCATCGGTACCGTCGAATTCGGAACGCAGGCTTCGGAAGGGCATGGGAGATTCCGCAGACGCGAGAGTAGGGGGGGCCGGCAATGAGCGGGTCAACCGCTTCAGGGGAGTCTGCTGCAGCGCCTCGGCCAACTGCAGCTTCCGGTCAACGGTAGCCTTCAGGGCGGGATTGCGCGACAGTTCTGCCAGCAGTCCCGGGGCCAGCCGCCGGAACTCCGCCAGCTGCTCCTGGAGCTGGCGCTGCAGACGTAGCACCTCGTGCCGGTAGGCCCGCTGATTGGCAGCAGTCGCCTGCTGCTGAAAGTCGCGCCCCACAGCCCGCAGCAGCAGGGCCGTTTCGTAGGCGGCCTCGAGCGCCGCCAGGGCCCGATTCTGTTCGGAGGCAATGCCCATAAACCGTGTGGCGACACCGAATACTGGCCAGAGAGCTCATCATAACGGAGGTGATTGGCACAACTGTAGCGGCGGTGGCAGCAGCTTCCCGATGGATCGAAGGTCCCTCCGGCAGTGGGCGAACCCAGGCCCTGCTGGATCTCTGGCAGGCGTGGGAGCCCCAACCGGAGGCGGATCATCCCCCCTGGCTGCTGCTGGCGGCCACCGGCGATCGCCGCCAACGCCTGAGTCAGCGTCTGAACCACCTGGGACTGGGGGCTCGTCCCCATCGCACCGCCACGCCCCTGGGGCTGATTCGTGCCGAGGTGCTGCTGCACTGGCCCCAGCTCGCCCCAGGCCAGATCGAACCGCTGCTGCTCAGCTCCGAAACCGAGCAGGCGATGGCAACGGACCTCTGGACCGATCAGCTACCGGAGGGTTCCGAAGGTCGGCGTCAGCGCTGGATCCGCGGGCAACTCGATCAGTTACTGCTGCTCTCCCTGGCGGGTCAGGAACTGACGCAGCACCCCGATCCACAGCTTCGGGAGCGCCTGCAGCACTGGTGCACCCACCTGCTGACCCAGGGGCTGATCAGCTACGGCCTGGAATGTCAGCTGATGGCGACCCGACTGCTGCCCGACCCCGCCTATCGCCGCGGACTGACCCGGCGTTTCCGAGGGGTGCTCGGAGATGATGCTGACGAATACCCGCGCCTGCTGCTTGACTGGCTCCTGGCCCTGCGGGCGGGCGGCAGTCCCATTGCCCTCAGCGTCAATCCGGATGGTGCCGTTCGGTTGGGTCAGGGTGCCGATCCCAGCTATCTGCAGCAGCTTGGCCGGGACTGGGAGCGCCGGTCGCTGGCCCCTACTGGATGCGGGCTGGCCCTACCCAACCGACCCACCCGGCTGATTCGTCAGGTCACCCGCCATGGCGCACTGCAGAGGCTGAGCCAGGCGATCGCCCAGGCCATCCGCGCCGGTGAGGTCCAGGCCTCGGAGATTGCCATTCTCGGTCCGGGGCTCGACAGCCTCGGCAGCTACCTACTCACCCGACTGCTGGCGGCCGAGGGCGTGAAGGCCTGCCTGCTGAGCGAACAACGGCCCCTGCAGGCCCAGGCGATCGTGCGGGCGCTGCTCAGTCTGATGGTGCTGCTGGTGCCGGGGCTGGGGCGGGAACTCAGTCAGGCCCAGCTGGCGGAACTGCTGACGGGGCTGAGTCGGGGCAGCATCGATCCGGTGCGGGCATCCCTGCTGGCCCGCCACTGCTTCCGGCCTGGCCTGGCGCACCCGCAACTGCAGCCCTACGAGTGCTACGACCGCTGGGATCGGCTCAGCCACGCCAGCCTTCAGGCCTATGAACCGTTGCGGCGCTGGGTGGACGAGCATCGGGATCAGGGCGACCCTCTGGCCCTGCTGGAGGCGGCGATCGCCCGCTTCTGCCCTGAGGCCGAGCTGGCGGCCGAGGAGCGCATCGCCCTGCAGGCCCTCGAGCAATCGGCCCGCCAGTTCTTTGCCCTGGGCGATCGCCTCGGCCACCGCGACCCGCAAGCCAGCACCCTGGCGTTTGTGCAACTGCTGCGTGGGGGAGCGTTCACCGCCGATCCGACCCCCCGCAACGCCTGGCAGCCTCCGGAGGACGCCGTGGTGCTGGCCACGGTCTACCAGTACCGTCAGAACCAGCAGCGGCACCGCTGGCAGGTGTGGCTGGATGTCGGATCTCCGCTCTGGGGGCGCTACGGCCCCTGCCTGGAGGGGTTTGAAGCCTACCTGGCCGATCCGGGCCAGCTGGGCCTGGACAGTGGGGGCGATCGCCGTCGCTTCGAGGCGGACCGACTGGAGGTGGTGCTGCGGGATCTGGGGGCCCGCTGCGGTGAGCAGCTGATTCTCTGCCAGAGCGACTACTCGGCCGCCGGGCAGGAACAGACCGGCCCCCTGCTGCCCCTGCTGGCCCACCTGCCGACCTGGGAGCCCGAGACCGAGTCGGGTCCGCAGGCTGATCGGCCTTAAATCGTGATCGATTCCGCCGGTTGCACCGCAGCGGACGGCTCCCGGGAGGCAGCGGCGGCACAGCCCCGCTGAATAATCCGGCAGAGGGTCAGCACCCCCAGGGCCGCGAAGGGACTGATCACCGCATGCCAACGCTGATCCCGGGTGGCCACCAACACCGCAGCCAGGCTGGTGGTCATGCCCACCGCCAGAACGGGATAAATCAGAATCAGGCGATCCTGGAACACCAGCCACCAGTGCCGCATGAAGACCACCAGCACGGGAATCTGCAGCAGGATAATCGGCAGCTTGCTGTTCCCGGCCCCGTAGACCAGCGGTGCCGCAATGGCGCTGGCCAGCAGAAACAGATTGACCCAGCGTCCCTGACGCAGGCCGTAGGCGATCGCTGTCATCGCCCAGACCAGGCCGCAATAGAACAGCCCGTTAAAGGGCGAGATGCGATCGATGTAGATCCAGTCCGTGAGGAAATGCTCGGTGATTTCGGCCACGGACGCGAACATGAACAGACCGCCACCGACCTGAATCCAGGTAACCCCAGGCACCCGAAAGTGCGACTGCAGCACGGACCGATAGCGGCCTGCGGTGGCAATCAGCACGGCCGCCGCCGCGATGGTGCTGAGGTGCACGATCCAGAGAACCGGCAGCAGCCAGTGATGGATAGCCCAGAGGTGTCGCAATGTGTCCATGACAGTTCCGTGCGGTCCAGACGGCCAGCGGACGGACCCGACTGCTGTGCCTGGGTGTGAATCGACTTCTATTCTTGCCCGATTCCGGTGCCATTCCATGACAGTCAGGAATACGAGCCTGGGGCCCGACACCAACTCCGCTGGCGGCCCATTCCTAGGCGCTGAGTGAGGTCGGTTCCGAGAGATCGACATCGGTGCGCAGGTGCCAGCCCGCCCGGATCAGACTCTGCAGGGTGGCAAAGCCTTCGGAGATCACCTGCCCCTGGTTGCGGTGGTCCCGCACCCGCAGATGCATCAGGCTGGGATGTTTGTAGTGCCGCCAGACCTCGACCCCCGCCGGGCGCAGGTACAACTGGGCCGGTTGGGTCGGGGATATGCGTACCCAGGTCATTTCGCCCATGGAGCTGGCCTCCGGCCAACGCAACGGGCCCAGCATAGGGAAGTCCACCCCAGAAACTGTTCAGCCTGGACGAAGCCTCAGATCGCCTCTGCGATCACCGCGTAGAACGGGTCTCCTGCTCCGAAGCCGAACATCTGCAGCACCGGTGGCAGGTCCGACACTTCGACGATCGTCCGGGGGGCCGCAAAACCGGGGGTCCGGCAGACATAATCGCAGACCAGACCGAGGCGGGTTCGCTCATCCGCATCCCGCCAGGCAGCGATCGCCTTGGAGTAGAACATCCGGTTGCTGAAGCTGACGATCAGCTGCCCACCCGGGACCAGAATCCGCCGGATTTCCGCAAAGACGGCTTCGGGCCGCTGCAGGTACTGCACCGAGACGCAGCAGAGGACCGCATCCAGACTGGCATCCTCCAGGGGCAGCTGTGGGTCCTGGTTGAGGTTCTGCACAAACCAGCGGTCCAGGCGGGGGTTACGGGCCAGTTCCTCGCCATTGAGGCCATGGCCGATCACCGTCGCGAAGGAGATCTCCTCGGGCAGATGCGAAACCCAGCTGCTCATCAGATCGAGGATGCGACTGCCGGGGCGCAGCTGCTGACGGTACAGCTCCCTCAGGCGGGCGATGAAGCCGTCATCCACGTGGGTGACGAAGCGAGGCTGGTCGTAGAAGCGGGCATCGTCGCTTTCATCCAGCTTGGTCCGCTGGTCGGGGCTGAGGAGCATGGGGCTGGGGCAGAAGCTGTGCTCCTGTTCTATCGCACTCCCGGCGGGTAACCATTCGCCACACCGAGGATCTCCCCGAGGTCGTGGGGGTAGGCTGATGTCTGTCCGCTCTGCCCAAGGAAGCGATGCCCGTGGCCCCTGTTCATCCTCGCCGCCCGCTGATGGTTGCCCTGGCCACCCTACTGGCCGCCACAGGCTGTACCCGGGGAGATTCCGCCAAGCCGGACCTGAGTCAGGGCATTCCCATCGGAGCGGCGATCGCCCAGACCAGTAATGCCTCCCTGTTCGGTCAGGAGCAGATAGCGGGTCTGCGGGCCGCCGAAACGTACTTCAACCAGCGCGGCGGGGTAGCCAGCACCAAACTGCGCACCGTCTTCCAGGATGTAGCCGGGGATGAGCAGGGAGCCATCAATGCCTTCAACCAGCTGATCGGCGGCGATCGCGTCGTCGCGATCATCGGCCCCACGCTCTCCCAGCAGGCCTTTGCCGCCGATCCGCTGGCAGAGCGGGCCGGGGTACCGGTGGTGTCCGCCTCCAACACCGCCATCGGGATTCCTCAGATCGGACAGTTCATCAGCCGGGTCTCGCCCCCCAGCACCACCCTGGCGCCCAATTCCGTCGAGGCGATTCTGCGGGAGAATCCCCGCATCCGCCGGGTGGCGGTCTTCTTTGCCCAGAACGATGCCACCGCCCGCTCCGAGACGGAGGTGTTCCAGAAAACGGTGCGCGATCGCGGCCTCGATCTGGTGACGGTGCAACGCATCCAGACCACGGACACTGACTTCCAGACCCAGGTCACCGCTGCCCTCAACAGCCGCCCGGATCTGGTGATCATCTCGGCCCTGGCGGTGGATGGGGGCAATCTGGTGCGCCAGTTGCGGCAGCTCGGCTACCGGGGTCCGATTGTGGCGGGGAACGGCCTCAACACGCCCAATATCTTCCCGGTCTGCCAGCGCGATTGCGATGGTCTGACCATCGCCCAGGCCTACAGCCCGGTGCTGGATACCCCGATCAACCGCGAGTTCCGCCAGGGCTACCAGCAGCGCAACCCCGGCCAGGAACCGCCCCAACTCAGCGCCCAGGCCTTCGCCGCCTTCCAGGTGATCACCGAGTCGCTGCAGCGGCTGAACCGGCGTACCCCGCTGGCACAGCTCAGCCTGTCCCAGTTACGCCAGGACCTGAACAAGGAGATTCTGGCGGGCACCTACGACACCCCGGTGGGCCAGATCCGGTTCACGCCCGAGGGCGAAGTGGTGCAGCAGCAGTTCTACGTCGCCCGCGTGCGCATGAACCCCGACGGCCGCAGCGGCCGCTTCACGATGCTGCCGACTTCCCGCTAATCCGCCTCGACCTCCAAGCTCATCCCAGGCATTTCTGAGGATGCAGCCCATGCACCAGCAGTCGAGAGAGCAGTGTCAGTTCAGTTCAAACAGCAGCAGATCGGTACTATCACCCGTCGCCTGCAGTTGGGTCACCTGCCCGGCGACAAAGCCGAGGCCATCGCCCATATCCAGTTGGGACGGCCCCTCGAGCCCCTCGGCATAGGTGACCTGCACCTGCCCGCTGATCACCTGCAGCCAGCCGAGGCGCTCCGGTTCCGGAGCCACGCTCAGGACGCTACCGGGAACGGGATTTGCCCGCCACAACCGCACCGGCCGATGAATCGCCATCGCTCCCTGCTGCTGCCGGGGGTCGAGCAGCAGGGTCCAGTCCTCACCGATGGAGAAGGGACGCTGCTCGTAGACCGGCGTCACCCCAGTCTGCTCGGGCTCAATCCAGATCTGCAGCAGGCGACAGGGGCGATCGCCATCATTCATCTCGCTGTGGACGATCCCGGTGCCTGCACTCATCCGCTGCACCTCACCGGCCCGCAGCACCTCACTGTGGCCCATGGAATCGCGGTGGTGCAGTGCGCCCTCCACCATCACGGTGATGATTTCCATGTCCCGGTGGGGGTGCATCCCGAAGCCCCGCCCGGCCGCGATCCGGTCATCGTTGATCACCCGCAGGGGGCCGAAGCCCATCCAGGCCGGGTCGTAATGGCTGGAAAAACTGAAGCTATGCCAGCTATCGAGCCAGTCCAGACGGCTGTGAAACCGTTCCGCCGCCGGACGATAGGTCAGAGGACGCAGAAGGGTAGAGGTCAAAACGGCATCAGCGCCAGGGGCTGCAACGCTATGTATCCGACTATAGACAGACGGCCGCAAACAGGAAGCCCCCACTCCGGAGAGCAGGGGCTGGATAGGTTGCAGTTGGTCAGCCGCAGCCGAGTTACTTCACGTACCACCAGTAGGTGACCATCGGAATCACCGTGGCCAGCACCAGGGTCACTACCACCAGCACGATGTTGTTACCGCGGGACTCCTCGGTTTCCTCGGCGCTGGCGAAGGTACCTTCCACATCAATGGCCTCCTCCATCACCGGCGGGCCAGGATCCGGCTGACCGGAGAGCACCGCTACAAGGCGATCGCTGGCATCCGCCAGGGAGCGGTTGTACTGATTGCCCTGACGCAGCGGCAGGGCCATGGTTTCGGTAACCACACTGCGAGCGATCTCGGGCGTGAGGAACTCCGCCGCCTGTTCACCCACCGCAATGCCGATGGTGTTGGTGACATTATCGAGCCCGAGCAGCACCTGATGGGCGCGGGTAGCCTCATCGGGATACCAGACCTGGAAGAGCGTATCGGTAAAGCTGTCGATGGTTTCGCCGTAGTCCAGACGGCGGATGGTGACAAAGCGGACCTCAGTGCCCGTGGACTGACTGAGCTGCTTCAGCTCACCGCTGATTGCTCCCTCATTGCTGCGACTGAGCACCTCGGCCTGGTCCAGCACATAGGTGGCGGAACCGGCCTGCAGGGTCGGGACATCAAAGACGCCGGTCGCCAGGGCAGGCAGGGCCAGGGCAGGCAGCAGCATCAGACCCATCACCAGGGTCAGCAGCATCCGGCGCAGGCCGCGCAGGGATTCTGTGAACACGCATTTCTCTCCTATCTGAACCGACGGCTACACCGTCACCCTGGAGTTAAGTCTACAAACGAGCGGGCCGGAAACCGCAGCAGCGTCCAGGTTGCAGACGCCTACCGCTCCAGCATCGCCAGACACTCGACGTGGGCCGTCTGGGGAAAGAAGTCGACCGGTTGCAGACTGACCAGCCGGAAGCCACCCTCGCCACAGAGGAGGGCCAGATCCCGAGCCTGGGTGGCCGGACGGCAGCTGACGTAAACCAGCCGTTTGATCGAGGAGTCGTTGATCGCCTCAATCACGCGGCGATCGCAGCCCTTGCGGGGTGGATCGATGATCGCCAGCCGCGGCTGCTCCGACAGACTGGGCAGCAGCAGTTCCGCTGGGCCGCAGCGGAACTCCGCATTCGTGATCCCATTGGCCGCCGCATTCGCCCGGGCCTGCTCCACCGACCCGGCGAAGGACTCGAGTCCGATCATCCGGCCCACCCGGGCCGCCAGAGGCAACGCCAGGGTGCCGATGCCACAGTAGGCATCCACCAGACAGTCCTCGGGCGTAGGCTCCAGAAAGTCGGCCAGCAGGGGAATAATCCGCTCTGCCTGCTCGGTGTTCACCTGGAAGAAGGTCTGGGGGCTGATGCGGAAGCGAAGACCGCAGAAGTGCTCCTCGATCCAGTCGCGACCGACGATGCAGCGGGTGCGATCGCCGAAGATGCGGTTGCCCTTGTCGGTGTTGATGTTCAGGCAGACGCCCATCAGACCGGGATAGCGCTCCATCCAGATCAGGGACTGTTCCGCCAGTCCGTCGAGCTTGGCGTCGGTGCTGACCAGCGTCAGCAGCCGCTCACCCGTGTGGCGCCCCACCCGCAGCGCCAGATGACGCAGCTGCCCCCGGTGCTGACGCTCGTCGTAGATGCTCCAGCCCCGATCGGCGATGTCCTGCTTCACCTCCGCCAGCAGCGGATCGAGCCGCGCATCCTGCACCGGGCAGCGATTCAGGTTCACCAGCTTGTGGCTGCCCTTGCGGAAGTAGCCCGCCTGGATACTGCCATCTGCCGACAGCCCCAGCGGATAGGTGGCCTTGTTGCGGTAGCCCAGGGGCGAGTCCGCCGCCAGGATCGGCCGCAACGGTGGTTCGTCGAAGCCCCCGATCCGTCGCATCGCCTCCCGCACCTGACCGGTCTTGCTCTCCAGCTGCAGGTCGTAGCTGACCTGCTGCCACTGACAGCCGCCGCACTTGTCCGCCACGATGCAGGCGGGCCGCACCCGGTCTTCCGACGGTTCGAGCACGCTTTCAATCACCGCCCGGGCAAAGCGGGGCTTCACCTCCGTCAGGCGCACCCGCAGGCGATCGCCCGGCACGCCATCCGCCACGAAAATCACTCGTCCCTCGGCCCGCGCCACCGCGGTACCGTCATCGCCGAGATCGAAGACATCCACCTCGAGGCGATCGCCTTGCCGCCAGCCGTTCTGGCCGCTGTTCTGACCTGTCATCGCCATCGGACGGATTGCTCCCTTGCCGGGCCGCGGTTAACCGTTCGTTACATCCCGCTAAGGGTTCACGCTGCAACCGCGGCAAGTCGGTAAACTACTAGACAACTTCCATGCACTATCTTCCGACATCCGCCCATGACTGTCGTTAGCCAAGTGATTCTCAAAGCGGACGACGAGCTCCGCTACCCCAGCAGTGGCGAGCTGCAGAGTATCACCGCCTTCTTCCGCACCGGCTCTGTCCGGGTTCGGATCGCCGAGATTCTGACCGAGAACGAGCAGAAGATTGTTGACGAGGCTAGCCGACAGCTCTGGCGTCGTCGCCCCGACTTCATCGCCCCCGGTGGCAACGCCTTCGGCCAGAAGCAGCGGGCCCAGTGCCTGCGCGACTTCAGCTGGTACCTGCGTCTGGCCACCTACGGTGTCCTCGCCGGTGACAAGGAACCGATCGAAAGCATCGGCCTGCTCGGTGCCCGCGAAATGTACAACTCCCTCGGCGTCCCCATGCCCGGCATGGTCGAGGCCATGATTACCCTCAAGCAGGCAGCCCTCGGCCTGCTGGGCGGGGAAGAGACGGAAGTGGCCGAGCCCTACTTCGATTACCTGATCCAGGGCATGGAAGCGTAAGCAACCCCCCGCCCTGCGGAGCGCAGGGCCCCAGACAGCACGGGTGTTACCGGTGCCGGTAGCGAGAGGCCCGTCGGGAAATCCGACGGGCCTCTCGCCATTTCAGCGCTGCCGATGCGCCCCTAGTCCGGCCCCAGAGTCGGCGCCTCGACCATGGCGTTCCACTCGGCGGAGTTGTCATCCCCCAGGCAGAAGAAGCGGGCCCGGACATCGGACCCGAAGATAATCTCGTCGCAGTTGGCCAGGTTGATCGAGCGCACCCGCTCACCGTTGACATAGGTGCCGTTGGCGCTGGGCTGACCGGTGTTGGGGTCGCCATCCACCAGCCGATAGGTCTTGGAACCGTCCGGGGTGGGCATTCGCATCAGGGTGGCATGGCGGCGGGAGACCGTCTGGGAGAACAGCTGCACATCGCAACCCTCGGAACGGCCCAGGGCATAGAGCGTCTGCCCGAGACGGAACTCCCGCACCCCCTGGGCATCTTCCACCAGCAGCAGATACTGTCGCACGTCGCTCATGAGTTCTGACCCGGTGCTGACCCTCCCAGCATGCCCAGCACTGTCACAGCAGTTGGCGTTGATGAGCCATCCCAGGGATAGGATCTGATCCATGGCAGGTCTGAACCCCGCGGCACTGGCAGTCGAACTGACCGGCGAGGCGATCGCCGGAGAACTGGTGTTCCTGCACGGCTGGCTGCTCAGCCGCTGCTACTGGCAACCGGTGGTGGCCCGA
>CAWUMD010000034.1:0-14527 GCA_963923365.1 uncultured bacterium | reverse complement strand
ACACAAGGAGTATCGTCGGCAGCGTCAGATGTGTATAAGAGACAGCTACTACTTCTGGCACCAGGGTCAGCCCCTGACACTGATCTACGAGGTGTTCTCGCCACTGCTGGATCGCTACCTGCAGTCACCGACAATCTGAAGCCAGTATCAGGATTGGGCGATCGCGCCTCCACCAGGGATGAGGATAGGCCTGTCCCATCGGAGGCGTCGTGATGACGACCAACCACGAAACACCCCAGGCCCGCCTGCGCAACTGGATGACCTACTACGGGGTCGCCATGCTGATTCTCGGCAGTCTGGCGATTATCTTCCCGTTCCTGGCCTCGGCAATCACTGTGCTGGCCATCGGCTGGATCTTCCTGGCGGTCGGCATCGTCCGCTTCATCCATGCCTTCAAAGTCAAGGGCGTCGGCAATGTGCTGCTGCGGATGCTGCTGGGGGCCATCTACCTGGTTGCCGGGATCTATCTGCTGGTCCACCCGCTGGCTGCCACCGCCGCCCTCACCCTGTTCCTGGGGATCTTCTTCGTGGTTGAAGGCGTGATCGAAACCATCTTCGCGCTCATGAACCGTGAGATGCCCCACTGGGGTTGGGTGCTGTTCGACGGACTGATCACGATCCTGCTGGGCGTGATCATCTGGACGAGTTGGCCCGCCAGCTCCCTCTGGGTAATCGGCACCCTCGTCGGCATCAGCATCCTGTTCAGCGGCTGGTCGGCGCTGATGTACCGGCAACTGGTGCCGGGGGACGGGGCCGAGGCCAGCGCGGTCTGAGCCGTCAGTCCTGACCCAGTTCCCGCTTCAGGGCCTCGATGGATGTGGGGCTGATGTAGCTCTCGCTGCAGCAGATGCGGGGCATACGGATCAGGTCTTCGCGGACACGGGCGATCGCCGCCCGTACCGCCTCCTGACTGGCGCGATCGCAGAGAATCAGCCCCGCCGTGCGGCAGAGGGTGTCAAGCTTGGCCTGGTTGTCGGGGTTGGCGCTGATCACCAGCAGCTGATCGCCCCGCAGGCTGTGAACGATCACCTCCGCCGCCCGCAGGATGCCAGGACTGATGCTGACAATGCCCACCGCCGCACCGGCCTTCTCCTCTGCCAGCAGTTTCATCTCCTGCTGATAGTCGTAGAGGTCGAGGCCAATCACCCGGGCCCCGAGGGGGCGGGCGATCGCCTCCGCCGCCTGCAGGAAGTAATGGCTGGTCACCACCGTGCCGCCCTGGTCCTCCTGGCTGAGCACCCGCTGCAGGTCCTCCAGGGGAACGATCTCCACCGGCAGATCGAGGTGCTGCTTCAGTTCGTCCTGGATCAGCTGGGCTGCACCCCGGTCCTCCGCCTGGGTGGTCACCAGCACCTGAGCGCTGCAGCGCAGCCGCCAGTCCACCTCCGCCAGCACCTGGGTGCGGATCTGCTGCAGGGAATAGCCCTCGCCGATCCAGCGGTCGAGGGTGACGGCAATCTGCTCCGAGAGGGCCGGGGCCTCGCGGCTGAGTTTGCGGGGCTGGGGCTGGTCCTCGCGGCCGCGCACGTAGATGCCGGAGCCCGCCTGGGCCTCGACCACTCCGTCCTCCTCCAGCATCCGGTAGACCTTGCTGATCGTGTTGCGGTGCAGGCCGGTGAGCATCGCCAGTTGGCGGGTGCTGGGCAGCTTGTGGCCGGGCGTGTACTGGCGCGAGGCGATCGCGAAGTGAATCTGGTTGTAGAGCTGGCTGGAAGCCGGAATCTCGCTATCAGGCTGGATGAAGAACTTGACCATGGTGGCGGAAGGTTCCCCGGGCGCGGGCGTGCCAATCCTAGCGGATGGCGGCGGGTCGACTAGGATCGCTGCTGTGACGATTTCCCCACCGCCATGACCCGCAGCGACTGGGTAACCATTCCCCACGGCGATCTCGCCATCGATGCCTACTACGCCCGACCCGAGGGCGACGGTCCCTTTCCCGGGGTGATCGTCATCCAGGAAATCTTCGGGGTGAACCCCCACATCCGCGCGGTCACCGAGCGGCTGGCGGCTGCGGGCTTCGCAGCGATCGCCCCCAACATCTACCAGCGCACCGCCCCCGGTCTGGAGCTGGGCTACAACGCCGCTGACACCGCCCTCGGCCGGGAGCACAAGGACGCCACCACCGCACCCCAGCTGCTGGGGGATCTCCAGGCAACCATCGACTGGCTGCAGGCCCGGCCCGAGGTGAAGCGCGGCCCCGTCGGTAGCATCGGCTTCTGCTTCGGTGGTCACGTGGTCTATCTGGGGGCAACCCTGCCCGGCATCGGTGCCACCGCCAGCTACTACGGCGGTGGTATCGCCACGTTCTGCCCCGGCGGCGGTCCGGCCACCATCCACCGCACCCCCGACATCCACGGCACGGTCTACGCCTACTTCGGCACTCGGGACCCGCTGATCCCCAACGAGCAGATCGACGCCATCGAAGCGGCCCTTACCGCCGCCAGTCCGCGGCACCGGGTGTTCCGCTACCCCGTGGGCCACGGATTCAACTGCGACGCCCGCCCCGACTACGACACCCATGCCGCCGCCGATGCCTGGGCCCACACCCTGGAGCTATTCCGGCGGGTGCTCTAGCGGGGGTAGGTGGCGGTGACGTAGGCGATCGCCGCCTGCCGTTCGGCCTCGGGCTGGGGCGGAAACTCACCATCCAGCCGCCGCGCCAGCAGGTCCGCCAGGATGTCGCGGTAGAGCCGCCCCGGCCGGTAGCCCAGCTCACGCAGGTCGTTGCCGTCCAGGGGCGGGGTGCGGCCCATCCAGCGGGTCAGGTAGCACCAGAGGGTCCGCCGCTGCTCCGGGGCCAGCCGCGCCAGCACCAGCAGCAGCAGGGCGGCCTCGTGGGCCTGCAGTGCCGCATGGACCTGACTGGGGCGATCGCACCCGGGCAGGCACTCCCGCACTGCCGCCGTCACCGACTCCAGCCGCTCCAGGCGGGTGATGCTCTCGTGGGGCAGCTGCAGCCGCCGGGCGATCGCCGCCCCTTGGCTCTCGGGCACCGCCGCCAGCAGGGTCTCGAGCAGCAGCAGCCAGTGCTCCAGGGGCGCCTCTGTGGGGCGCAGACGCGGACGATCGCTGGCCTGGGCCTCGGCGAACCAGCGCCAGCCCCGGTCGGCGATCCGCACCTGTTTCTGCAGTGCCGGGGTGAGCCGCAGCTGCGGATGCAGACAGCGCAGCGCCTGCAGATCCCCTAGCAGCCCCAGAGCCGCCTGCCAGTAGGGCGCCGCCAGAATCGTGTTCAGTTCCGCCCGCAGCCGCGTCTGCAGGGCCGGAGCGACGCCGTTCTCACCCTGGGTTCGCTCGTAGACGCCGCTGTCGATGGCGTAGCGGATGTAGCCGACGGTCTGGCCTTCGAGGTCGAAGCCCAGCTTGACCGCGAAGCGTACCGCCCGGAAGATCCGCGTCGGGTCTTCGATGAAGCTGTTGGGGTGCAGCACCCGTACCCGCCGGGACTGAAGGTCCAGCAGGCCACCGAAGAAGTCGAGCAGTTCCCCGGCCCGGGGCTCGGTCAGGCGCAGGGCCAGGGCATTGACCGTGAAGTCGCGCCGGTAGAGATCCTGCTGAATCGAACAGGCCTCCACCTCGGGGTTAGCCGCCGGGTAGGGATAGAACTCGGTGCGGGCGGTGGCGATATCCACCCAGAGGTAGTCGAACTGCGGGTCCTGGTGCCAGAGCAGGGCTGCCGTCTGGAACTGGCCGTGCACCTCCAGCCGGGCCGCCGGGTAGCGATCGCGCAGGGCCTGGGCCAGTTCCACCCCGGCGGCATCGGTGAGGGCAGCGTGGTAGCCGTCCACCACCAGATCGATATCCGCCAGGGCCAGGGGCTGGTCGGAGTCCGCCAGCAGCAGATCGCGCACGCCGCCCCCGACCAGATAGAGATGCCAGCCCCGGTCTTCGGCCAGAGTCGCCGCCGTCGCCAGGAACTGCCACAGATCGGGCACCAGCCGCTGCTGCAGCTGCTGGCGGGTGCGGTCCAGGGGCAGACCGCCGGGGCCCAGTCCCTGGGGATGGCGTTGCTGCTGCTGGCGATGGAGCTGGCGCAGCACGTCGGTGCGGGTGACGATGCCGACGAGGCGATCGCCATCGAGCACCGGCAGGCGACCGATGTCATAGGTGACCATCAGCTCCTCAATCCGCTCCAGGCTGGCATCGGGGCCGATGGTGCGCGGATTCTGGGTCATATAGCCGCGCACCGGCGCATGGCCGAAGCCGTGGTGCAGGGCGATGTCGAGGTCACGGCGGGAGATCACCCCCACCAGCCGGTCGTGCTCATTCACCACCGACAGACCGGAGTGGCCGTAGCGCAGCAGCGTCCGCTCGGCATCGGCAATTTTCGTGTCCGGGCGGATGGTACGCACCGGCGAGGACATCAGCTCCCGGGCCCGCAGGGGCGGTGGCAGTTGGGCCAGCAGTTGCCGCTGCAGCTCCACCAGTAGTTCCCGGGCCTGATTCTCCCGGCGGGTCAGGGTGGCCGCAAAGGCATGCCCACCGCCACCGTAGGGCCTAAACAGCGCCGCCAGATCCGTGCCGTCGATGCGGCTGCGGCCGATCACCGTCAGCCGCTCTTCACCATCACCAAGCGGGTAGTGAACCCCCAGCAGCAGGGCATCCACCTCGACGATCTCCATCAGCTGGGCCGTCAGGCTGGAGAGACCGGTGCAGTAGCCGTCGGTGCGCAGCAGCACCCAGCCGAGACGGCGACCGTCGGCGTCATCCACGGTCAGGTCGTCGAGGGCAATCGCCAGCAGATCCTGCAGTTCCGGCGACAGGCCCCGCTCGACCGAGTCCCGGATCACCCCCAGGTTGGCCCCCTGGGCCATCAGCCAGGCCAGGGCCTGGGCGTCGCGCACCGTCGCCTGCTCGTAGGTGAGGGAGCCGGTATCGACGTGAATCCCCAGGGCCATAGCCGTGGCCTCCATCACGTTCGGACGCAGACAGGCCCGCTGCAGCGCCTCGACGATCAGCGTCGTGGTGGCTCCCACCGCTTCGACGGTGACCTGGGTGGACGGGATGTCGCGATCGCCGCCGAGGTGATGGTCGTAGACCGCGATCTCCTGCAGTTGGGGCAGGGTCAGCCACTCGGCCGCCACCCCGAGGCGATTGGCCTCCTGGGCATCCACCACCGCCAGACTACGGATGCGTTCGGGGCTGACGGAACGGCGCTCGATCAGCGGAAACTCGTCCCGGTGCAGAGCCAGAAAGTCGCGCACCGCCGGGTGGGCCCCACCGGGCAGGACAATCCGCGCTCCGGGGCGCAGCAGCGTCAGGCCCACCGCCGCCCCCAGGCAGTCGAAGTCGGCGGTCGTGTGGCAGAGGATCAGATCCATGGCACAAGCATAGGAGGCGTTCAACCTAGCCCATCGCCATATCGATCAGCGGAACGGAATGTAAGCAATCTGGACAACGACCTGGTGGGTGGCGACGGTCTGCACAACAACCGGGTTCAGGCCAGCGTGGGTAAACATGTCTACGGCCAGAATGGGTCAGGTCACACCACGCCCAACATCAGGGCAATTGGGCCTGGGCCGTCTTCAGCACCCGCACATTCTGGTCCAGTCGTTCGGTGGAGCTGATCAGGCCGCTGAGACCGATCACCAGTCGCTTCAGACTTTCCACAAACAGCGGGTTGCCCGTCAGCCGGTCGAGGTCACTGGTGATCTTCTGGGCATTCTGGAAAGTCGCCCGGGCCGAGTCCAGGGTCTGCTGCAGCAGCAGCACGTTCTCCGGCGTGTTCAGGGCCGTCGTCACATCACTGACATTCTTCGTCGCCTTGGCCAGATTCGCCGCCGTGGCATTCAGGTTCTGCACCAGCTTGCCGTGGCGGACGTCGCTGATCGCCGGACGCAGATCCGCCAGCGCCAGCCGCAGTTCGCCACTGGCCTGACTGATGTTGGTCAGGGTGGTGCGGATTTCGCTGCGATTGGTGGTGGCGATCGCCGTGACGCTGTCCGCCGCCGCCCCAATCGAGCGGATTGTCTTCCCGGCGGCGGGCACCTGCTGGCGCAGATCCGCCGCCAGTTGCTCAATCCGGCGGGCCGCCGCACGACTCTCCTCGAGCACCGCCGTCGCCTTGCTCACCATCTTCTGCCGCTGCGCGTCCTTCGCCAGCTCCGACAGCGTGGTGATCAGCACTCCCAGGGTCGGTGAGCTTTCACCGGCAATTTCCTCGCCATTGCAGAGGATCAGGCGGCGATCGCACTCCCGGCTGCGGGGATCGTATTTGGGGCCGGTGCCCAGCACCACATCCCGCTTCGGGTTGAGGATCAGACTGGGATTGCCCAGCAGGGAGGAACTTTGAGCCTTCACCGACATCTGGCGGGGCAGGGCCAGCGTACCTGGCGTGATGTCGAGGGTGACCGCCACATCATTACTGCCCGGAGTGATGGCCGAGACCTGACCGACGGGCACGCCCCGGAACGCCACCGGCGTACCGATCTGGATTCCGGCCGCATTACTGAAACGCACCACCAGGTTGTAGCGATTGCGGTCGAAGGTATTGCCCTTGAGCCAGAGCAGCGTCCCGACCAGCAGCGCGGCGCCCCCGGCGATCATCAGGCCGACACTGCCCTCGCGCAACGCCTTCGTCTGCATGAAGTCTCCTGGACTTAGCTGGCGACCTGAATCGGTCCGGATACGGCGCCGCTGAAGAACTGACGCACGTAGATGTTATCAGTCTGATCGATGTCTGCCGTGGCTCCGGCCCAGCAGATCCGGCCGTCGTAGAGCATCAGGATCCGGTCCGTGGCCCGGCGGATAGTGCTCTGCTGGTGGGTGACCACCACGTAGGCCGACCCCGGCGTCTGGGTCTGCCGCAGATCCCGCATCAGGTCCTCGACCACCGTCGAGGCGATCGGGTCCAGACCGGCGGTCGGTTCGTCGTAGAGAATCAGTTCCGCCCGCTGGTTCTCCTCCACAAAGTTGTGGATGATCGCCCGGGCGAAACTGACCCGTTTTCGCATCCCACCAGACAGTTCCGACGGCAGCAGGTGGGCAATGTCCGGCAGACCCACCCGCTCCAGGCTGCGCTGCACCAGCTGGTCGATGGCCGCATGGGGCAGCCGCCCCTCCCGGTAGAGCAGAAAACCGATGTTCTCGCCGACGGTCAGGGAGTCGAACAGCGCCGCCTGCTGGAAGACCAGACTGATCAGCAGTGGGTCCGTAGCGTCGACGATCGACTGGGTACGGCGCTGCCCCAGCACCTCGATCTCCCCGGCATCCGGCAGAATCAGCCCGGCGATCAGCCGCAGCACCGTGGACTTACCCGTACCGGACGGGCCGATAATGCCCAGGGCCTCGCCAGGGCGGACGGTCAGGTCAACCCCAGTCAGCACCGGTTTACCGCCGAATGCCTTGGTCACCCCCCGCATGGTAATCAGGGGCTGGTCGGAACGGTCGGTGGGGGTACTAGAAACCACGGTCAATTCGGGCAGCTACACTAGAATCGCTTGAAACACCCCGATCATGCCAGGCTGCAGCGGTCCGGGAACCGAGCAAGCCGGTATTCTCCGCTGACCTGACTCCATGCCCAGTCGTCGTCTCCGTTCGCTGGTGCCCGACCGTCGCACCTCGGTCCGCATCGGCCGGGATCTGACCCATCGGTCTCAGCACCGGGTCGGTCAGTGGATGAAATGGATGCGCCCCGGCCTGCTGGTCAAGCGCTGGGTGCTGATCAGTGTTCTCGGGCTGCTGCTGGCCCTGCTTGGCCTAGCCACCTGGGTGGATCTGCGACCGGTCTACTTCCTGATCAGCCAGACCCGCGAACTGCTGCGGACCCTAACCCAGGCCGTGCCCAACAACGTCAGCGGCCCGTTGGTGGTCGCCATCGGCCTGCTGCTGCTCTACCTGGGGCAGTCCCAGACGGTGCACTCTCTGACCGAGGTGCTGCTGCCGGAGCAGGACGATGAACTGGTCGACGTGCTGCTCTCCCACCGGCGCCGCAGCAAGGGCCCGAAGATTGTCGCCATCGGCGGCGGCACCGGCCTCTCGACGCTGCTGCGGGGCCTGAAGCAGTACAGCTCCAACATCACCGCCATCGTTACCGTGGCCGATGACGGCGGCTCCTCCGGTCGTCTGCGCCAGGAACTGGGCATCCAGCCCCCCGGCGACATCCGCAACTGCCTCACCGCCCTGGCGGACGAGGAAAAACTGCTGACGGAACTGTTCCGCTTCCGCTTCGCCAAGGGCAGTGGCCTCAGCGGCCACAGCTTCGGCAACCTGTTTCTGGCAGCGATGACGGCGATCACGGGCGACTTCGAGAAGGCGATCGCCGCCTCCTCCAAGGTGCTGGCGATTCAGGGCCGGGTGCTGCCCGCCACCCGTGCCGACGTCAGCCTCTGGGCGGAACTGACCGACGGCCGGATTATCGAGGGCGAGTCGAATATCAGCGAGGCCGGGGGCCAGATCCGCCGCATCGGCTGCAAGCCCCAGAACCCCCCGGCGGTGCGTCAGGCGCTGCGGGCGATCCGCAAGGCGGATCTGGTGATTCTTGGCCCCGGCAGTCTCTACACCAGCGTCATCCCCAACCTGCTGGTGCCTGGCATTGCCGAGGCCCTGGCCCGCACCACGGCGCCCCGGGTCTACGTCTGCAACATCATGACCCAGCCCGGCGAAACCACCGACTACTCGGTCTCGGAACACATCGAGGCGATGGACCGGATTTACAGCCGCCCCCTGTTCGATGCGGTACTGGTGCAGCGCCAGCCCCCCTCGGATGGGGCGATCGCCCGCTACGCCCAGCAGCAGTCCACCCTGGTGGAGATCGATCGGGATGCGGTGCGCCGCCTCGGTCGCCGTCTGATCCTGGCCAACGTCATGGAGGAGAACCCGGAGACGGGGGCAGTGCGCCATGACTCGGAGAAGCTGGCCGGGGCACTGATGCGCTGGTACCGCCGGGTGGCCGGGTAGCGCCATGGCCAGTCTGGAGATTCTGCTGGCGGATGCCCCGGCGACTCAGGCTCTGGGTCAGGCCTTGGGTCGCACCCTGACCGCCGGAACCGTGCTGCTGCTGGAGGGGGATCTAGGGGCGGGCAAAACCACGCTCACCCAGGGCATCGGCGCGGGTCTGGGCATCACGGAGCCGATCGTCAGCCCCACCTTCACCCTCGTCTGCGAGTATCCCGAGGGGCGCATCCCTCTCTATCACTTCGACCTCTACCGCCTGGAACCGGAGGCCACGGCCCGGCTGGCCATCGACCAGTACTGGGACAGTTGGGAGATCGAGCCGGGGCTGGTGGTGATCGAATGGCCCCAGCGGCTGCCGCCGGGCAGTCTGCCGCCGGATTACCTGCACGCCGGTCTCACCTTCACCCCCGAGGGTGGGCGTTGCCTGACGCTCACCGCCCATGGGCAGGCCAGCCTGCCGGAGCTGCCACAGTCCTAGCGCCCACCCCCCGGCAGGAAGCTGGTAGTGAGGCGCCGGATCACCCGCCCGGCGATGTCGCCGTAGTTCTGCTCGCCGACCAGGATCTGAGCCATGCGCTGGGGGGCTGTCGGCCGCTTGATGCCGATCTGGTAACCGATGCTCGGCACCCGGTAGAACACCTGGGCGATGCGCTTGCCCCAGGCCATGCTGTCGCCCCATTCGCGGCGGATGCGCTGGCTGTAGTCCGCCAGGGCGTTGCTGTCGCCGCCCAGGGCAGCGGCGATCGCCTCGGCGGCACGGACGCCCGTGAGCAGGGCCGGACGGATGCCCTCGGCGGTGAAGGGATCGGTGACTGCCGCCGCGTCCCCGGCCAGCAGGCAGCGGCGGCCGTGCAGGGCGATGTGGCCGTTCCAGATGTTCAGCCGGGCCGGACGGGCCTCGCTGTCACTGAGGCTGAGGCCGTGGCTGGGCAGGTACTCCGCCAGCAGCCCCAGGAAGTCCGTCTCTTCCTGGCCCCGGAAGGTGCCGATGCCGACGGAGTAGCCACTGGCCTTGGGGAACATCCAGATGTAGCCGTTCTTCACCAGCCCGAACTCGAAGTGGGCGGTGCTGTCCGGACGGTGGTCCAGAGGGACCTCCAGTTCCAGGGCACGGGCGTAGTTGCGCTTCTGGACCGGGAAGCCCAACCACCCGGCAGCCGGTCCTTCGGCCCCGTCAGCAGCGATCAGGTAGCGACCCTGGAAGCGGCCCCGGCTGGTCTCTACCTCCCAGCCGTCGTCGCAGGGGCTGAGGCCCAGGGCAGGGCAGCCATCCTCAATCTGCACTCCGGCGGCCACCGCCTGCTCCACCAGGAACTGGTCGAAGCGATCGCGCTTCACCATCCAGAACGGCTCCTCACTGGGCAGGTCCGCCTCGACGGGGTCGTCCATCTTCCAGGTGAAGCGCAGCCGGTTGACCCCATGCTCGATCGCCGGGCTGAAGTCGAAGTCGAACCACTCAGCCACAATCGGCGAGACACCGCCGCCGCAGGCCTTGTAGCGGGGCAGGCGGTCCTTCTCGATCAGCAGCACCGAGTGCCCCCGGCGGGCCAGGTGGTAGGCGGCGGCGGCACCGGCCGGACCGGCGCCGAGGATCAGGCAGTCGAACATGGCGATGGGGGAGCGACAAAAAAGGGGCGGATGACCGCCCCGGGGTGAACCTGTCGGTCGGTTAGACCGTCATGATGTCCTTTTCCTTCTCTGCCAGGATCTGGTCGACCTTGGCGATGAACTTGTCGGTCAGCTTCTGGACCTTGTCCTGGAGGTCGCGGGCCTCGTCCTCGGATACCTCACTGGCCTTCTCCTGCTTGCGCACCGCATCGACGGCGTCACGGCGGATGTTGCGGATGGCGACCTTGCCTTCCTCGGCATACTTGGCGGCGACCTTGACCAGTTCCTTGCGGCGCTCGCTGGTCAGCGGCGGGATGTTCAGGCGGATGACGCTGCCGTCATTGTTCGGAGTCAGGCCCAGGTCGGACATCGAGATCGCCTTCTCAATCAGGTTCATGGAACCGCGATCGAAGGGCTGGATCTGGATCGTGCTGGCGTCCGGGGTATTGATGTTGGCCAGGGACTTGAGCGGGGTCTCGCTGCCGTAGTAGTCGACCTGGATCTTGTCGAGGATGGACGCGTTGGCGCGGCCAGTGCGGATGGTGTTGAACGCCCGTTGAGTCGACTCAACGGACTTCTGCATGTTGCTCTCGACGTCAGCTAACTTCACAATCACCTCCAACAATCGTCCCGATCGCTTCGCCCATCACAGCTCGGCGGATGTTGCCCTCGCCGAACAGGTCGAAGACCATGATCGGAATCCTATTATCCTTGCAGAGCGCGATCGCCGTGCTGTCCATCACCCCCAGCTCCTGCGCCAGTACGTGGGCATAGGTGAGGGTGTTGTAGCGGCGGGCGTTGGGATTGAGCTTGGGATCGCTGTCGTAGACCCCATCCACCTTGGTGGCCTTGAAGACCACATCGGCGCCGATTTCCGCCGCCCGCAGAGCTGCGGTGGTGTCGGTGGTGAAGAAGGGGTTACCGGTTCCGGCACCGAAGATCACGACGCGGCCCTTCTCGAGATGACGCATGGCCCGGCGGCGGATGTAGGGCTCGGCCACCTCCTGCATCTCGATGGCGCTCTGGACCCGGGTGGGCACGCCCTGGCGCTCGAGAGCGTCCTGGAGGGCGATCGCATTCATCACCGTGGCAATCATGCCCATGTAGTCGGCAGTGGCCCGCTCCATCCCGGCAGCGGCCCCCTTCATGCCCCGGAAGATGTTGCCACCCCCGACGACAATGGCGATCTGAACGCCGGACTGACTGACGGCGGCCACCTCGCGGGCAATGTTCTGCACCACCGTCGGATCGATCCCGTAGGATGCATCGCCCATCAGGGCCTCGCCGCTGAGCTTCAGCAGCACCCGCTTGTATGCCATCGGAAATTCCCCGTGCCGAACTCGGTCGGTCTGCCCCGCAGACCCCAATCAACGATATCAGCCGGGCTCCGGCAACCGGGCGGGACACCATCCCTTTGATAGACTCAAATGTTGGAATGGCCGCCCACATCGGCATTACCGGCAGTTAGAGGAACTCCCCGTGGAAAAAACGCTCGGACTGGAAATCATTGAGGTCGTCGAACAGGCGGCGATCGCTTCCGCCCGCCTGATGGGCAAGGGCCTGAAGAACGAGGCCGACGAGGTCGCTGTGGAAGCGATGCGCGAGCGGATGAACCAGGTGGAGATGCTCGGCCGCATCGTCATCGGTGAAGGTGAGCGCGACGACGCTCCCATGCTCTACATCGGTGAGGAAGTCGGCATCTACCGCGATGCTGCCAAGCGCGCCAACGTCCCTGCCGGCAAGCTGGTGGAAATCGACATCGCCGTCGACCCCTGCGAAGGCACCAACCTCTGCGCCTACGGTCAGCCCGGCTCCATGGCCGTTCTGGCGATCTCCGAGAAGGGCGGTCTGTTCGCCGCTCCCGACTTCTACATGAACAAGCTGGCCGCTCCCCCGGCCGCCAAGGGCAAGGTGGACATCACCAAGACCCCGACCGAGAACCTGAAGATCCTTTCCGAGTGTCTGGACCGGGCCATCGACGAACTGGTCGTCGTGGTCATGGACCGTCCCCGTCACAAGGACCTGATCGCCGAAATCCGCGCCGCCGGTGCCCGCGTGCGTCTGATCAGCGACGGTGACGTCTCCGCCGCCATCTCCTGCGGTTTCGCCGGTACCAACACCCACGCGCTGATGGGTATCGGTGCCGCTCCCGAAGGCGTGATCTCCGCGGCGGCCATGCGCGCCCTCGGTGGCCACTTCCAGGGTCAGCTGATCTACGATCCCGAGATCGTCAAGACCGGCCTGATCGGCGAAAGCAAGGAGAGCAACATCGCTCGCCTGAACGAAATGGGCATCACCGATCCCGACAGGATCTACAGCGCTGAAGAGCTGGCCTGCGGCGAGAACGTGATCTTCGCCGGTTGCGGCATCACCCCCGGCCTGCTGATGAACGGTGTCAGCTTCTTCAAGGGCGGCTGCCGTACCCAGAGCCTGGTGATCTCCACCCAGTCCCGCACCGCTCGTTTCGTCGACACGATCCACATGTTCGACGATGTCAAGCAAGTGAGCCTGCGCTAAGGTCCCTGTGTGGGCTCATCCCCGGGTGGGCCCACACCCCCCTGTTCGTGACCCCTATCCGTCCCTGCAGATTTCACAAGCTATGCACATCGCGGTTGTTGGTCTGAGCCACAAAACGGCACCGGTGGAAGTGCGCGAAAAGCTGAGCATTCCGGAAGACCGGGTCGAGACGGCCATCGGTCAGCTGAAGGCCTACCCCCACATCGAGGAAGTCTCGATCCTCAGTACCTGCAACCGCATGGAACTCTACTGCGTCGCCCGCGAGACGGAGGCGGGCGTGCGCGAAGTGACCCAATTCCTGGCCGACCACAGCGGTCTGCCCCTGCCGGTGCTGCGGCCCAACCTGTTCGTGCTGCTGCACCAGGACGCCACCAATCACCTGATGCGGGTGTCCGCCGGTCTCGACAGTCTGGTGCTGGGAGAGGGGCAGATCCTCTCCCAGGTGAAGAAGATGCACCAGCTGGCCCAGCAGTACCAGGGCGCGGGCAGCATCCTCAACCGCCTGCTCAAGCAGGCCGTCACCGCCGGGAAGCGGGTCCGTACCGAGACCAGTATCGGCACCGGTGCCGTCTCGATCAGTTCCGCTGCCGTCGAGCTGGCCCAGCTGAAGGTGGCCGAGCGCCGGGGTGAGGTAGGTTTCGCCTCCCTGGAGGGCCACCGGGTGACCATCCTCGGGGCGGGCAAGATGTCGCGGCTGCTGGTGCAGCACCTCTGTGCCAAGGGCGCCGACAACATCCGCATCCTCAACCGCAGCCTGGGTCGGGCCATGGATCTGGCGGCTCAGTTCAGCAACGACAGCATTGAGATCCGGGCTGGGCTGATGCCAGAAATGATGACGGCCCTCGCCGAGTCGGACATCGTCTTCGCCAGCACCTCGGCCACAGAGCCGCTGATCGACCGGGCCAAGCTGGAGCAGGCGATCGCCCCCAGCCATCGGCTGATGCTGATCGACATCTCGGTGCCCCGCAACGTCGCCACCGATGCAGGGGATCTGGCCCACGTCGAGTCCTACAACGTCGACAACCTCAAGGAGGTGGTGGCCCAGAACCAGGAGGCCCGCCGCCGCATGGCCCAGGAGGCCGAAGCCCTGCTGGAGGAGGAGGTTGCCGCCTTCGACGCCTGGTGGGATTCCCTCGACACCGTGCCGACGATCAACGCCCTGCGCGAGAAGCTGGAGACGATCCGCACCCAGGAGCTGGAGAAAGCCCTCTCCCGCCTCGGCACCGATTTCGGTGAGAAGCACCAGGCCGTGGTCGAGGCCCTGACTCGCGGCATCATCAACAAGATTCTCCACGACCCGATGGTGCAGCTGCGCTCCCAGCCGGACCGCGAAACCCGCCGTCAATCGGCCTCGGCTCTGAACCTGCTGTTCAACCTCGAGCGCGACGCCTAGCCGTCGATGGTGGTCGAGTGGCTGAGCTTCCGGGTTGCCCCGGAACAGCAGGAACATTTCCTGCGGGTCTGTCTCTTATACACATCTCCGAGCCCACGAGACCAGAGAGGATCT
>CAWUMD010000033.1:0-14533 GCA_963923365.1 uncultured bacterium | reverse complement strand
GGGTGGACGCGGTGGAAGGGGCCATGACGGGGTGCTTACCGGGGGAAGGAACTTGGATAGGGCTCAGCGCGGGGGCATGAAGTTGGCGATCGCCCGGTCCAGCAGGGTCGAGAGCTGCTGCTGCTCCTGGTCGCTGAAATTCCGGAGCGTTTCCTGCAGCAGCTGACGGGCCAGGGGTGGCAGGTCGGCTTCCAGAGCCCGTCCGGAGGGGGTGAGGCAGACCCGCCAGATGCGGCGGTCCTGGGGATCCCGATGGCGTTCAATCAGGCCCCGCTCCTGCATGCGGTCCAGAACGCCGGTCAGGGTACCGCCCACCTGCTGCAGCTGCTGGGCAATGCGGGTCGTCGGCAGGTCGTCCTGGCGCCAGAGGCAGCAGAGCACCACCCAGTGGGTTGGCGTCAGGTCGTAGGGGGCCAGCAGCTCCTGAAAGCGTCGGCCCATCAGCTGACTGATCAGCCGCAACCGGAATCCCAGTCCCCGGGGGGCCAGGACATCCTCCAGATCGGCAGCGGACAGCGGTGCAGGGGAAGACTGAACCACGGATCAATATTTCGTATGCGAAATATCAGCATACAAAAAAACTCGCGTCTGTTCGGCGCGAGTCGGTTGGATCGGCGGCGACGGTGCGGAATCAGGCGGGCTGGGGTTCCCGTTCGGTGCGGGCACACCAGGCCAGGTATTCATCCCAGAGGGTCGCCGCTCCCTCCCGGGGCAGTGCCATGCAGCCCAGACGGCGGGCCGGGAGGACGGTGAACTCCGTCGGTTCCGCCTGATCGCGGCGGGCCGAGAACACCTCCACCGCCAGAGGACTGCCCTGGATCTTCACCCGGCGGATTTCCGGGGCCATGACGATTTCCCAGCCCCTGCCGGTGAGAAACTCGCGGAAATCGGCACCGATGCGCTCGGCCCGCTCGGCCGCGACGGTCGGGTCCGACAGCTCCAGCGGGGCGCCGTTCTCGATCAGGTAGGCATTCAGGTCAGTCATGGTGGGTCTCCCTCACGAGCCTTTGTCCCAGCATGGGCAGGGGGTCCCTGAAATGCCAGAACAAAAAGCTGAAGTTTGCGCGAGAATTTCAGCGGCCGCTGCTGTCGCTCAGGGCCAGGGCCTGGCTGGGGTCCTGGGTGAGGTCGGCCTGCAGGAAGGCTGGGGTTTCGGGAAGCGCCAGGTGGAAGTCCGACTCCAGGGCCAGCTGCAGCTGCAACGGTCCGGAGCGCAGGTTGAGCAGGTGGCCGCCATGACGGCGATCGTGGCTGATGAAGTGGAGGTGGTAGCCCGGCACGTTCAGGGTGCGGGCGTAATCGGGGGTCCAGAAGCCGACCAGGGTACCCGCGATCGCCTCGAACTCGAATTCCGCCTGATGGGCTGTGGCCGTGACCAGGTCCACTCCAGGTTCCGTGCGGCAGGCTGTGCGCAGTTTCAGCCAGTCGAAGCTGCCCGCCAGCTTCAGTCCGTAGAAGAGATTGTTGCTGGTCCGCAGGCCATCGAGCTGCTGCGCCAGATCCGACCAACCGGCCACCGCCTCCAGCGGCACCGTCCGGTCAGCCTGGAAGCGGGTGACCACGGCAAAGGGAGTCAGCACCGAATCGGGGGCCTCACGCACCGAGCCGTCACTACGGGCCTGATAGCAGTGGCCATCGAGCAGCATCATTTCGCCATCGAGACCCTCGAAGGTGCCCAGGCCGAAGTCTCCATGGCGCTTCAGGTCTGCGACGCTGACACAGCCCTGGTAGACGCCCTCCACCAGCGCCCCGGAGGTGGAGACCTGAAAGAGCGTGTGGTGATCCAGCGCCAGCCCTGCCGCCAGCAGATTCTGGACGATGTGGGAGAGACTTTCGCCGGTACAGCGCCGACGGGACTCAATGGCCTCCCAGAGACTCCGGGAGAGGGGACAGTTGAGGTTGGGCATGGCGTCCACCTGCGGACTTGCCTCCACCCTAAGCCTTCCCGGAGAATGCGCAGGGGCGGAAGGTCAGCCGCCCTGATCCCCCCGTTCCAGGCTGGTGAGTGACGCGGCGGCGGATGGCTGCTGCAGCTGCTGGTGGAACTCGATCTCCCGGCAGGGACGGCCCAGGAGGAACCCCTGACCGTAGGGGCAGCCGTAGCGCCTCAGAAAGTTGAGCTGCTCCTGGGTTTCAATCCCTTCGGCCACCACCTGCAGGCCCAGTTCCTCGGCCATGGCCAGCACGGTTCGGACCAGGATGCAGGCATCCCGCTGGTGGGGCACGTCCCGGATGAAGGAGCGGTCAATCTTCAGTATCCGGAAGGGAAACTGCCGCAGGTAGCCCAGGGAGGAATAGCCGGTGCCGAAGTCATCGATAGCCAGCTGGATGCCCTGCTGGCAGAGATCGTGGAGCAGGGTGCTGCTACTGCCCTCGTCCTCCATCAGCATCTGTTCGGTGACCTCCAGCTTGAGCTGGGGATGGGGTAGACCGCTGCGCTCCAGCAGGCTGAGGATCTCATGGCGCAGGCCCGGCTGGCGGATCTGACGGGGCGACAGGTTGACCGAAACCCACAGCGACTCGACCCCGGGCAGCCGGTGCTGAACCCCTCTGACGAAGGCCACCGCCTGTTCCAGCACCCAGTTGCCGATGCGGTTGATCTGTCCGGTCTCCTCGGCGATCGCCACGAACAGCTCCGGGCTGACGCTCCCGAGATCGGGGCTGAACCAGCGCAGCAGTGCCTCAGCACCAACCACCGTCTGATCCCGCAGCCGGACGATGGGCTGGTAGGCAACGGTCATTTCCTCCCGGTCGATGGCCCGGCGCAGCAGCGCCTCGATTTTCAGACGTTGCTGTACCTGCTCGTTCATCGATCGGGTGAAGAAGCGGAAGGTATTGCCCCCCTGACGCTTGGCCACGTACATGGCCTGATCGGCCTGGCGCAGCAGCAGCTCCGGGTCGGTGCCTTCATCGGGATAGAGACTGATGCCAATGCTGCAGCCCACCTGGAAGGCACGCTGATCGATCAGAATCGGCTCCTCAAAAATGCGGATCACCCGCTCGGCCACCAGCTCCGCCGCCAGGGCTCCTTCCAGATCCGGACAGAGAATCAAAAATTCGTCACCGCTCTGGCGAGCGACTGTGTCGTGCTGGCGCAGGCAGTGCCGCAATCGCCCGGCGACCTGCTGGAGCAGGCGATCGCCCGCCTGATGCCCCGCCTGGTCGTTCACCTGTTTGAAGCGATCGAGGTCGAGGAATAGAACCGCCAGCTGGCTGCGGCGCCGTTGCTGCAGCAGCAGCGTCGATTCGAGCAGGCGCAGGGCAAAGGAGCGATTGGGCAGACCGGTCAGGGCGTCGTAATTGGCCTGGATTCGCAGCTGTTCCTCGGTGTGCTTGCGTAGGGTGATGTCCTCCTTGACCCCGACGTAGTGGGTGATATCGCCAACCGCATTGCGGACCGGGGCAATCGTGGCCGCTTCCCAGTAGGATTCGCCACTCTTGCGGCGGTTGCGGAATTCACCCCGCCAGGCCTTGCCCTGCTGGAGTTTGCGCCACATTTCCTCGTAGGTTCTGGGGCTGGTTTCGCCGGAAGCGAGCAGATGGGGGTTGCGGCCCCGCACCTCGGCCAGGCTGTAGCCGGAGACAGCCTCAAAGGCCTGGTTGACGAACTCGATGTTGGCATCGGCATCGGTGATCACCAGCGCCACCGGACTCTGCTCCCAGGCCTGGCGCAGCACCTGCAGCTCCTCCCGGGACCGGTTGCGTTCTGTCACATCCGAGAGGGTGGCCAGGTAGGCGGAACCCCGCTGCCAGGGCACCTCGATCAGGCTGATCTCGGCGGTTCGCAGGTGGCCGCCGCTGGGGATATCAACCTCATTCACCTGGCCCAGTTCCAGGGGAAGACCGAGATACTGGCCCACCAGCTCGCTCGGATCGCGGTCAAACAGCATGGCCGCCCGGGGATTGGCGTAGAGCACCTGGCCCTCCTCGGACAGCAGCAGCTTGCCGACCAGCGTGGTGTCGAGAATCAGCCTCAGCTGCTGCTCATGGTCCGACTCCGAGCGACCGGTCTCCCCCCTGAGGTCCACCGTCCCCAGATAGCGACTGCGCACCAGCAGGGTCCGGGGTTGGTCGGAGAACCGCTCGAACCAGACCTGGTACTGCCAGATCCGATGCCCCGAGGGCCGCTGGTAGAGCCCCTGCCAGTAGGGCTGGCCAGCAGCCAGAAAGGTGTTCAGCTGCAGCTCCAGCCAGGGCACCCATTGCTCGCCCCGGCGACAGCCTGGGGCTCGGAAGGTGCGCAGACCGAGGGCATTGCTGCGCAACAGCTGCCGGCCCTGCAACAGCAGCAGGCCTTCGCGACTCTGGGACCAGAGATGACGATAGAGACCCTCATCGATCACCACGGTGCACTCAGGGGGGAGAAATACTCAACAGGATGCCCGAACTCGCCCCAAATGTCTGTCCATTGAAGGACTAAATTCCTGGTTCACCCCGGAGTGGCCAGCCATTTCACCCAGGGGCTTAGAGCCGATCTCTCTGGCAGTTTCCATGAAAATCCGGACGCTCACTTGAACCGCACTATTCAGCTGACTTGCTCGGGCTGGCCCACTGGTGAGGGGCGGACGTGGCTGTCAATCTAAAGACAAGCTGAAGTCAGACAGAAACCCGGACCGCCCGTAAGAGTTTGGATCACTGTATTGGCTGTGATGTTGTGGCTGTCGCCTCCGGCGATATCCCACGGTAGAGGGATCGAGGTGAGTCTATGCTGCCAACCCTGAGAATACTGCTGGTGGTTGATGAACCCCACCTGCAGGAACAGCTGTGGGAGCAGCTTTCCCTGATCCGTAGCTGGCGCTTTGAAATCGCCCTGACTGCCAGCTTGGAGGCCGCTCGGGATGCCCTCAGTCGCGCGGATATCGACCTGGCCCTGATTACCCCCCTGCAGTCAACGCACTGGCGTGGGTTGGTGGAGCAACTGCAGCGGGTCCAGCCCCAGCATTTTCTGCCGCTGATACTGCTGGTGCCGGAGCGGACGGCGGAACTCGGGCTTGAGGCCCTCGATCAGGGTGTGCAGCTGCTGCTGCCCCTTCCTGGCCTGACTGTCAGTGATCTGGAGCAGGCGATCGCCCGGATTCTGCACCGCTTCGATTTCCGGGAGGAACGTCTGCGCAATCGGGAGTACCATCGCCTGCTGGCAACCACTGCCATGCGCATTCGTAAGACCATGCGGCTGGACAGGATTCTCGGGACCGCCGTCGAGGACATCCGGCGGCTGCTGGACTGCGATCGCGTCCTGGTCTATCAGTTCGCCCCCGACATGAGCGGCAGCATCGTGGCTGAATCGGTGGTGGAGGGGCTGATCCCGGCGCTGGGACAGGAAGTGCTCGATACCTGCTTCCGCAACGGCATCGGCAAGCACTATCAGCGGGGTGGTCGCACGGTAATCACCGATATCTTCCAGGCGGATCTCACCCCCTGCCACCGGGAGATGCTGCAGCGTTTCCAGGTACGGGCCAACCTGGTGGTGCCGATTCGGATTGAGGATCAGCAGCACTCACGACCCCAGCTCTGGGGACTGCTGGTGGCTCACCACTGCAGTGCCCCCCGATCCTGGTCCGCCGATGACATCAGCCTGTTCGACACCATGGGGGTACAGCTGGCCCTGGCTATCCAGCAGGCGACTCTGCTCAACCATACGCAGACGGCCCTGGAGCGGGAACAGGCCCTGAACCGTTTCCGCAGCCGGATCATCGCCACGGTGTCCCATGAGTACCGTACGCCCCTGACGACCATCCTGATGGCGGCGACGACCATCAACAGCAGTGGCGATCGCCTCGATCCGGAGCAGCAGCGCCGCTACCTGAATCTGGTTGAGACCAAGGCCCGCCACATGGCCCAACTGGTGGACGACATGCTGGTCTTCCATCAGATCGAATCGAGCCGGGAACAGCAGCAACCCCAGGAGATCGACCTGCGGGACTTTCTGCCGGACCTGATTGCCCAGATGGACGGCGCCCATGCCCGGGTTCACCTCAGTCTGGTGGATCTCGAGCAGTCCTTCCGTTGTGACCCGCGGCTGCTCTATCAGATCCTCACCAACCTGATCGCCAATGCGCTCAAGTACTCCCCGGACGACCGCGAGATTGAAGTGAAGGCGCTGGGCCGCGCCCAGCAGGTGATCTTCACGGTCCGCGACCGGGGCATCGGCATGCCCGAGCGGGATGTCGAGCAGATCTTCGAGGCCTTCGTCCGGGGCAGCAACGTCGCGAATATTCCCGGCACTGGTCTGGGGCTGGCGATCGTCAAGTCCTGTGTCGATGCCCTCGGGGGGCACCTGGCCCTGGAAAGCCATGAGGGCCAGGGCACGACCGTCACCGTGGGTCTGCCCAGAAAGCAGAGCCAGATTTCCCTGGCCCAGTCGGCTTAAGGACCCTTTTCTGGATTCACCCCGACCGGTCAGCGATCCCGCGGTTAGAGTAGGTCGACGCATTATCCGTTGGTGATGGAATTCCTTCAGGACACCGTGGTGCTGTCCCGTCTGCAGTTTGCGGTGACCGCCATCTTCCATATGCTCTGGCCGATTCTGACCACCGGCATGGCGATCTTTCTGGTGATCGTCGAGGGTCTCTGGCTCAAGACCGGCCGGGCGGACTACTACCGCCACGCCCGCTTCTGGTCGAAGCTCTACGTGCTCAATTTCGGCATTGGCGTGGCCTCAGGTCTGCCGATGGAGTTCCAGTTCGGGACGAACTGGGCGCCCTTCAGCGAATTCAGCGGCGACTTCTTCGGCAGTATCCTCGGCTTCGAGGGCTCGATGGCCTTCATGCTCGAAGCGGGATTCCTGGGGATCATGCTCTTCGGCTGGGGCCGGGTCCCGGCGGCGATTCACTATCTGGCGACGATCATGGTCGCCTTCGGGGCCAATCTCTCCACTTTCTGGATCATCACCGCTAACTCCTGGCTGCAGACTCCGGCAGGGGGCAGCGTTGCCGATGGGAAGTTCCTGGTCAGCGACTATTTCCAGGCGATCCTCAACCCGTTCATGGCCCGCAGCGTGCTGCACACCTTCCTGGCCACCTTCGAGACCTCGATGCTGGTCGTGGCGGCGGTCAGTGCCGGGTACCTGCTGCGCGATCGCCATCGGGAGTTCTTTCTCACCTCGCTGAAGATCGCCCTGGTGGTGCTGCTGGCGATCGCCCCCCTGCAGGTCTGGGCCGGGCATGAGAGCGGTGTGCAGGTGCGCCAGTACCAGCCCACCAAGCTGGCGGCGATGGAAGCGCAGTGGGAGACGATCCCGGCTGGGGAGGCAGCTCCCTGGGCGGTGCTGGCGGCCCCGGATGTGCGGGCCGAGCGCAACCGCTGGGAGCTGTCCGTGCCCGGGGCCCTGGGCTGGATTCTGGAACTGCGGCCGAAACTGGCCCAGCCGCTGCTGGGGCTGAAGGAATGGGCCCCCGGCGATCGCCCCTCCCAGGTCGGGCTGGTGTTCTACTCCTTCCGGATCATGGTGGCGGTCGGCTTCGCTGTCGTCGCCCTGATGGCCGTGACTGTCCTGCAGTGGCTGCGGGGACGGCTGCAGCCGGAGCACCTCACTCGCCAGTCCTGGCTGCTGTGGGCCTGGATTCTGGCTGCTCCCGCCGGGTATCTGGCGGTGGAATGCGGCTGGATTGTCCGCTGCGTCGGCCGCCAGCCCTGGTTGGTCTACGGGGTGCTGCGCACCAGCGAAGCCGCCAGTGATATCCCGGCCGGAGAAGTGCTGGCTTCGCTGCTCAGCTTCTGCGGCATCTACAGCGTGCTGCTGGTGACGGCGCTGTTCTTCGCCCGTAAGCTGCTGATCGAAGGACCGAACCTGACCCTGGAGCCGCCCAGCGGCAATGTCGGTCTGCGGCTGCAGCCGGACCAGCGCCCCGTCAGCACCGAGGAGGTCTGAGATGGACGCCCTGGAACAGTTCCTGCCCCAGGTCTGGTTCGTCATCCTGGCCCTGTTTCTGTTTCTCTACGTGCTGCTCGATGGCTTCGACCTCGGGGTCGGCATCCTCTCGCTCACGGCAGCGGACGAGAAACGGCGCACCCTGCTGATGACCAGTCTCGGCAATGTCTGGGATGCCAACGAAACCTGGCTGGTGCTGATGGGAGGTGCCCTGTTCGGGGCCTTCCCCCTGGCCTACGGCACGATTCTCACGGCACTCTACTGGCCGATTCTGCTGATGATCTTCGGCCTGATCTTCCGGGCCGTGGCCTTCGAATTCCGCGAGAACGCCGACAATAAGCGCTTCTGGAATCTCGCTTTCGCGGCGGGCAGCACCCTGGCAGCGGTGGGCCAGGGGCTCTGCCTGGGGACAGTGCTCTCCGGCCTGCCCACGGATGCGTCCGGTCACTACATCGGCCCCCGCTTCCTCTGGCTGAACTGGCACTCGCTGCTGGTGGCCGCCACCCTGGTCCAGGGTTATGTGCTGATCGGCTCCACCTACCTGGTGATGAAGACCAGCGGTGCGCTGCAGGAGACCTACTACCGCACCACCCGGATTGCGGCGGCCACCACCCTGCTGGGCGGAACCCTGATTACCGCCACCACCCCCTTTGTCTCGACGGAGCTGCGCAGCCGTCTGTTCGAGATGCCGCTGCTGCCGGTGTTCGTGGCGATTCCACTGCTGGCGATCGCCCTGATCGTCCAGCTCTACCGCAGTGTGGCCCAGCGCCAGGAGGTCTGGCCCTTCGTCTGGACGGCCCTGCTGTTCCTGCTCACCTTCACCGGTCTGGGGCTGCTGGTGTTCCCCTACATCATTCCGCCCTCGGTGACGATCTATGAGGCGGCGGCGTCTCCCAGTGCCCTGGTGTTCATGATTGTCTTCATCGGGGTGCTGATTCCGATCATGCTCTTCTACAACCTCTACAACTACATCGTCTTCCGGGGGAAGGTAGATGGCTGAATCTCCCGGCAGCGGAGTTACCGGTTAACCAGCCCCCCGGAAGTTGGCCGGATCCTGGTCACGACGATGGCTGATCGGGATCGCCGGTCCGGGCGCATCCCCTACCAGCGCCGCCGTGGCTTCCAGGGCTTCCCGCAGGCGTCGGGCGGCATGGATGGACATATCCCGGGGTACGCTGATGCGATCGCGCAGGTAGCGCAGCCCGGCATCGGTGCCCCTCGGGGGCGGACAGTCCTCGCCGCGGATCAGTCGCGTCAGGGCGGCCCGCAGGGCGATATCGAAGCGTTGATCGTCGACCGGGTTGACCGCGATGATCCGCTGCCGATGTTTCAGCACCCGCCGCAGAGCCTCCTGGCGCGAGTTCTCCGGTTCCGGGTAACCCACCTCCGGGAGGCCGGACCAGGGACCTTCATCGACCCGGTGTTGACAGGCCAGCGCGTCCGGGCTCTGGTTCGAGAAGCAGCCCCCCATCTGGGGCGGCAGATCGTGGGCGTGGGTATGGAAGTCGCTCTGGGTGCCTCGGTAGGCGGGGCGACTCTCCATGGCTTCGAACCAGGCTCCCAGGCGGGGGTTGGCCTCCCGCAGCGAGTAGCCCTTGTAGTAATAGAGGCTGGCGTTCATCCGTTCGACGTAGGGCGTGAAGATCACATCCGCCGTACTGAACGACGTCAGGAAGTAGGGACCGGGGGTGCGGGCCAGGGCTGCTTCCACCTCCGCCACCACCTGGGTGAACTGCTCGCGTCCGAGCTGATCCTGGCGGGGCGATCGCGACGGGTAGCAGAGCCAGGCGCACCAGGCCCGGAACAGCCGCCGCTCCAGACGCCGCAGAACCAGGACCTCGGGGTCGAGCATGCCGAAGGCCAGAGGGCCAAAGGCCTGCTCCAGGGCCAGGAGGATGTCGTCACTTTCGGTGACCAGCTGCCCATCCAGTTCCAGGGCGGGCAGCATGCCCGAGGGAACGCGGCGTTTGTACCAGTCCTCCTTCTGCCCATAGCAGAACATGGTCACCTTCTCGACCCGGTAGGGGACCTGCTTCTCCTCCAGCCACAGCCAGACTTTCTGGCAGTAGGGGCACCAGGCGTGGTGGTCGCGGTAGAGGGTGACGCGCACGGCGGATTCCGGCTGCCCGAACAGACGCAGCCGACTCTGGGCATTGGCAGGCCCCTGAATCGGATCGGGAGCACTGTCGGTGAGGGCGGCCAGGGCTTCCCAGGAAAGCGGCGTGGAACTCATGACCGGGTTTTCTGCGAGGGCGGCAACGATCTACCAGTGTTGCAGGTGGGCCCAGGTTGGTGGGGGGCGGAGCCCGGACCTACAGGGGACCGAGAGCAGCCGCTTCGGCCTCGTCGAGCAGATGCCCAATCCCCGCCTGCCGGGCTGCGGTGAGACGTTGCTTGAGCTCGGCGATCGCCGCCTCAGCGAGGCCGGCGTTCTCCAGCTCGACCAGGGCTGTGCGGAAGGCAGTATCGACCTGCTGCTGCAGGGTTAGGCGCAGGTCGGCGCTGCCACCGCCGCTGTCGGCGGCCAGCATCTGCTCCTCCTGGTGGGTCTCGATCCGCATCGCGGAGCGGGGATAGACCGCACAGAGCAGCGCATACCCCTGCTCGATCAGCTCACTGCTGAGTTCATTTCCTTCGACCTCGCCGCTGAGGATGCGAGCCGCACAGCTGTTGCAGGCTCCTGCTCGGCAGGACCAGGGCAGCTCCAGCCCCGCCTGCTCCGCCGACTCAAGAATCGGCAGGTCTGCGTCCGCCTCGATGAAGTGGGCCTGACCGGCGATCACGAGTTCGATGGAATAGGTAGTCATGGCGCACCAGCCTGCAGCGATCGCCCCCATCTTACGGGCCGACCCTGACCCGCGAAAATCCTCCTCCGATCGCCACCGTAAAATGAATGGGTTCAGTTCCTCGACGGTTAGCAACGTGGCATTCAAGGTTGGTCTTCTCGGTCTGGGCACGGTGGGTACCGGCACAGCGAAGATTCTGCTCGACCCCGACCAGCGCCAACCTCTGCTGCGCGACCTGCAACTGGCTCGGGTGGGGGTGCGCAGCCTCGATAAGCCCCGGAGCGTGGATCTGCCCGCTGAGGTACTGACCACGGACCTGCAGGGCATCGTCACCGACCCCGACATCGACATCGTCGTCGAGCTGCTGGGCGGGCTGGAACCGGCCCGCACCCTGATTCTCGAGGCGATCGCCCACGGCAAGCACGTCGTCACTGCCAACAAAGCCGTGATTGCCCGCTACGGGGAGGAAATCTTCACCGCGGCCACAGCCGCCGGGGTCTACGTCCTGCTCGAAGCTGCTGTCGGTGGTGGCATCCCGATCATCCAGCCCCTGAAACAGTCCCTGGGCGGTAACCGCATCCAGCGGCTGCTGGGCATCGTCAACGGCACGACCAACTACATCCTCACCCGCATGCAGCGCGAAGGTGCGGATTTCGCCGCGGTGCTGGCGGACGCCCAGGCCCTCGGCTACGCTGAAGCCGACCCGACCGCCGATGTCGATGGCCTGGACGCCGCCGACAAGGTCGCCATTCTCGCCTCTCTGGCCTTCGGCGGGCGCATCCGCCGCCAGGATATCCCGACCGAAGGCATCCGCAGCATCACCGCCGGAGACATCGCCTACGCCGAGAAGCTGGGTTACTCGATCAAGCTGCTGGCTATGGCGTCCCGGGCCAATCACGACTGCCTGGAGGTCCGGGTGGCTCCGACCCTGGTGCCTCACAATCACCCGCTGGCCAGTGTCAATGAGGTGAACAACGCGATTCTGGTTGAAGCGGACCCCCTCGGGCAGGTGATGTTCTTTGGCCCGGGGGCTGGGGAAGGTGCCACTGCTAGCGCTGTCGTCTCGGACGTGCTCAACATTGCCGCCAAACTGGCAGCGGTACCCGATGGCAAACCCCGGGTAGACCCGCTGCTGGGCTGCAGCCACCACCACTACGCCCACATCGCCCCCGGCAGTGAGAGCCACAGCCGCTTCTACCTGCGGGTCCTGGTGGATGATGTCTGCGGTGTGATCGGTCATCTGGGTACTAGCTTCGGCAACCATGGCATCAGCCTGGAATCCATTGTCCAGACCGACATCCGCAACGGTCAGGCGGAACTGGTGGTGATCACCCACGATGTGCGCGAAGGTGACTTCAAGGCTGCCCTGGCGGAAATCGAGGCGCTGGCCATGACTCGGGAACTCTCCAACGTCCTGCGCGTGCTCTGAGTCTCCCCGGGTTTTCCGGACACTCCGGCCCCAGCCCCGGGCATGCTGGAGCATAGAACCGGAGTGTTCCTGTGGCACCAGATCCCGGATCCGTGTGGCCAGAGCCAACCATGGCGGACCGGGACCTGCCCTCCCGGCCTCGCTATCTCGCCCTGCTGCCTCTCGGGGTGACGCTGCTGGGTCTGGGTCTGACGGCCCTGCTGGTGGCTCAGAACCAGCTGTTCCAGACGCTCGAGCGGGAGCGCCTGGAGGAGCAGGTTCTCAAGGCCGTGACGGAAGCGGTGCAGGTCCGGCTGGCGGGTGATATCCAGATCCTGCAGGGAATTACCGGTCTGTTCTCGGCCTCTCAGCGGGTGACCCGCCAGGAATTCAGGACTTTCTACGACTCGCTGGCCCTGAGTGAACAGGCCCTGGCGGGGATCCAGGGGGTCGGTTACAGTCGCTGGATCCCCGCAGCGGAGCTATCCGCCTTTGTCGCCGGTATCGAGGCCGAGGGCTTCTCCCGCTTCCGGGTGTATCCCATCGGTGCGCGCCCCTTCTACAGCGCGATCACCTATCTGGAGCCCTTCAACTGGCGCAATCAGCGGGCCTTCGGCTTTGATATGTGGTCCAACCCGATCCGCCGCCAGGCCATGGCCCGGGCGCGGGACACGGGGCTACCCTCCCTTTCGGGGAAGTTGACGCTGGTCCAGGAGACCGGTGCGGAACCCCAGGCCGGTGCGCTGGTCTATCTGCCCATCTACCGGCAGGGCATGCCGCTGCTCAGTGTCGCCGATCGGCAGCAGGCATTGAGCGGATGGGCCTATTCACCCCTGCGCATGGGTGACTTTGTCCGGGCTGCCCTGACCAATCCGCTGATTCGGATTCCGGCCCCGGCGGACATCCAGATCTTCGACGGCCGGCCGGAACCGAGCTCTCTGCTGTACGATTCGCGCTCCTCCGTATCCCGCATCCCGCCGATGCTGGATGGGCATGACCAGTCCCTGGAGATCGCCGGTCGCCGCTGGCAGATTCGTGTGGCGCTGGCGTCCGACTGGCAGACCACCGATCCACAGCTGCAGTCGCCCTTTGTGGTCATCCTGAGTGGGGCCGCCCTCTCCTGCCTGATGGGTCTGGCGACCCTGGGACTGGTCCGCCAGTATCGCCGTACCCAGCAGGCGCTGGCGGTGATGGCCCAGGTCAGCCAGGAACGTCTGCTCTCGGCGACGGTTTTCTCCACCAGCCCGGAGGGCATTGTGATTACCGATCCTGAAGCTCGGATCCTGCAGATCAACCCGGCCTTCACCCGCCTGACGGGCTACAGTGCCCCGGAACTGCTCGGGCAGAATCCGCGCCTTCTCCAGTCAGGCATGCACGGGCCTGAGTTCTTCCAGCAGATGTGGCACGATCTGCTGCGCTACGGCAGCTGGGAGGGCGAACTCTGGAATCGAAATCGCCAGGGTGGGATCTACCGACAGGCCCTCTCGATTACGGCGGTGCGCGACGCCCGGCAGCAGGTGACCCATTACGTCGGCCTCTGTCGGGATGTCACCCACGCGCACCGGGAGCGGGAGCAGGTGCTGTATCAGTCCCAGCACGACTATCTGACGGACCTGCCCAATCGGGCCCTGCTGATGGATCGCCTGGAACTGGCTCTCCGGCAGGCTCGTCGCTACGACCACGAACTGGCGCTGCTCTTTCTCGATCTGGATCGGTTCAAACCGATCAATGACCTGTACGGACACAGTGCCGGGGACTGGGTGCTGCGTCAGGTGGCGAACCGATTGCAGCAGCAGGTCCGGGCCAGTGACACCGTCTGCCGCCAGGGGGGCGATGAGTTTGTGCTGCTGATTCCGGAGATTCAGGGACTGGAGGGTGTGTTGATCCTGGCCCGCAAACTGCAGCGGGCGATCGAGCAGCCCTACCGCTGGCAGGATCTCTCCCTGCAGATCTCGGTCAGCATCGGTATCGCCATCTACCCGAACCATGGCCTGAGCGAGGATGAACTGATCGCGGCCGCAGACGCGGCGATGTACCAGGCCAAACACGGGAGCGCCGAGCGGATTGAGGTGGCGCCTCTGCGCAGTCCGCGGTTGCCTACCACTCCCCCCACCTGACAGAAGGGGTCCGCTGCCCATGGACAGCGGACCCCTGAAGACCTGTTCAACCGAAGTGGGATCAGTCGAGGTAGCCCATCAGTTCGGAGGGGCTGGGATCGACGGTGTTGGGGCCGACCGGGCGGGCTCCGAAGTCACGCTCGATGCGCACGGTGGGCAGCAGATTGTTGGAGATGGGACGCAGACCGGCATCGTTCTGGGTGCGGATGATGGCGAAGTCATTCGCGATCACCGGACGGTTCTCGTCCTGCTTGACGACGGTGAAGGTGCTGGCACCAACGGGACGCAGGTAACCGGCGGAACCGTAGGTGGAGGCGATCGCCAGGGTGCTGACACCGATGGGGCGGTTGCT
>CAWUMD010000032.1:0-14694 GCA_963923365.1 uncultured bacterium | reverse complement strand
CGTGCTTCATCTCCCCGGCGGGGTAGCCCTCGGCGTGGATGTAGCTGATCTCCTTCAGCTTCAGGGCACCCTCCAGCGCAATCGGGAAGTTGATGCCCCGGCCGACGAAGATGAAGTCCTGGGTTTCGGTGAACTGGTGGGCGATCGCCTCGGTGGCCCGGTCCTGTTCCTTGATCAGTGTCTCAATCTGCTGGGGGATGGTCTTCAGTTCGCTCAGCAGGGCCTCCAGCCGCTCCACCGGCTGACTGCCGCGACGGAAGGCCAGATCCAGGGCCAGCCCGTAGAAGGCCAGCACCTGCCCGAGGAAGGTCTTGGTGGCAGCGACGCCGACCTCGATGCCCGCCTGGATGTCGAGCACCTGATCGACGATGTGGCTGATGTTGCTCTCGGGCCGGTTGGTGATCCCCAGCAGGCGGGGCTGGAAATCGGCTGCCAGACCCTGACGGCGGGCCTTCTCCATCTCCAGGGCCGCCAGGGTGTCGGCGGTCTCGCCGGACTGGGTCACCCCGATCATCAGGGTGTTGGCGGTCAGGGGCGAGGGCGCGTAGCGGAACTCGGAGGCGTAGTGGACCCGGGTGGGGATGCCCGCTAACTGCTCGAGCAGGTATCCGCCCACAAGGCTGGCGTGCCAGCTGGTGCCGCAGGCGACGATCTGGATCTGCTCTAGACCATCGAGCAGGGTGTCGCCGAGGTTGAGGATGATCGGCGTGCGCTGGGCCGGGTAGGGCGAGCCATCGCCGCTGGCGCTCCACTCCTCGTTCAGGTGGCTGGAGATCCAGGCCCGCACCACGTCCGGCTGGTCGTAGATCTCCTTGAGCATGAAGTGCTTGAAGCCGCCCTTCTCTGCCACCAGGGACTGGCCACTGAGGACACGGGGCTGCTTCTTCACCCGTTTGCCGCTGAAGTCGAAGACCTCGACGCCCAGGGGGGTGAGCAGAGCCATCTCGCCGTGGTCGAGGTTGACGACGGCGCTGGTGTGGGCAGCGATCGCCGGGGTATCGGAGGCGCAGAAGAACTCGCCCTGGCCCAGGCCGATCACCAGGGGTGCCTGCTGGCGGGCGATCACCAGCTCATCGGGGTTGTCCAGGCCGAGGACGGCGATCGCAAAGGCCCCCTCCAGCAGGGCCACGGCCCGGCGGGTGGCCTCCAGTAGCGGTGATTGCCAGTCGTCGGGGTTCAGCTGGCGCAGTTCCCGGGCGATCAGGTTGGGGATTACCTCGGTGTCGGTGTCGGAGTAGAAGGTGATGCCCTCAGCCTGCAGCTGTTCGCGCAGCTCGCGATGATTCTCGATGATCCCGTTCTGGACCACGGCCACCTGCTGGTCATTGGAGAGGTGCGGGTGGGCGTTGCGCACCTCGGGTTTACCGTGGGTGGCCCAGCGGGTGTGGCCGATACCGGCCAGGGCGGGTGTCTGGTCCTGCTCCAGCTTCTCCTGCAGGTTGTTCAGCTTGCCCTCGGCCCGAACGCTGTGGATGCGTCCCTCCCAGACCGTGGCAATGCCTGCCGAATCGTAACCGCGATACTCCAGCTGACGTAGCCCTTCCAGCAGCAGTGGACTGGCGGCGCGGGTGCCGATGTAACCGACGATTCCGCACATGGGGAACTGCTCCTGAGAACGCAGCTGACAGATGGGGATAATATCCCACGGCCCTGCCCCCCCCGTAGTGGTGGTTACCGAATCCGACCGGTCCCCATGCAAAAGACCGCCGAACCGGAGTCCGACGGTCTTGCTTCAACTTGGGTGGGGTTCTGGACAGGATACCGAAACGGAACCGGAGCCGGGTTCTGGCCTAGTAGGACAGACCCATGCTGCGGGTGGTTTCAGCGCCCAGGTAGACGCGAATGCTCAGGAAGTCGGTGGGGCAGGCGGTTTCGCAGCGCTTGCAGCCGACACAGTCCTCAGTCCGGGGGGAAGAGGCGATCTGACCGGCCTTGCAGCCATCCCAGGGCACCATTTCCAGCACGTCCAGGGGGCAAGCCCGCACGCACTGGGTGCAGCCGATGCAGGTGTCGTAAATCTTGACGGAATGAGACATGGAAAGATGGCTCCAATCGGAATCCTGTGATCGGGTAGCGGAGCGGCAGGGCAACGCCGTAGCCTGACCCCGGCACCCCGTTAGGGAAGGAGATTCTCCTACCCCAAAAGATTCAGCACTCAGGATATCGCAGGCCCTGTGGGCAGCCTTTCCGGAACGAAAAAAATTTAACAAATCCCGCCGGGCCGCCCGGACTGCGGTTTCGGAGCCTCGCCCCTTTGCCCTTAATATGGATCAATGCCTTTGGCCGAAGGCACCGGTGGCTCATGGAACCACCCTGCTCCAGTCCCGGTTCGGATGCCCCCGGCGCCCGGATTCCCGTGACGGTCGTCCTCGGCCTGCGTCCGTAGGAGACGCATCCCAACCAGATTCCTGCCTGAACAACCACGAGAGAACGTCATGAGCCAAGACGATATCTTCAGCAAGGTCCAGCAGATCGTTGCCGAGCAACTGAGCGTGGACGCTGCTGACGTCAAGCCCGAGTCCAGCTTCCAGAACGACCTGGGTGCCGACTCCCTCGATACCGTCGAACTCGTCATGGCCCTGGAAGAAGCCTTCGAGATCGAGATCCCCGACGAAGCGGCCGAAGGTATCGCCACCGTGCAGGATGCCGTCAACTTCATCAACGAGAAGAAGGGCTGATCCCTGATTCCGTTTCGGGGCGGTCCTGTGGGGCCGCCCTCTGACTTTTAAGACCCATCGCTCTCCGCCTGTCTCAGGTTCGCCATCCATGACCCAATCCGTCGGCAAGCGCGTCGTTGTTACCGGTCTCGGGGCCATTACCCCCATCGGCAATACCCTCGCAGAGTACTGGGAGGGTCTGATGGCCGGTCGGAACGGGATCGCGACGATTACCCGCTTTGATCCCAGCGAGTTCGCCTGCCGCATTGCCGGTGAGGTGAAGGATTTTGACCCCACGGCCTTCATGGACAAGAAGGACGCCAAGCGGATGGACCGCTTTGCCCAGTTCGGGGTGGCGGCCAGCAAGATGGCCCTGGCGGATGCGGGCATCGAAATCACGGACCTGAATGCTGATGACATCGGGGTGCTGATCGGCTCCGGCATCGGCGGTCTGCAGGTGATGGAAGACCAGACCAAGGTGCTGGTCGAGAAGGGCCCCAGCCGCTGCAGCCCCTTCATGGTGCCGATGATGATCGCCAACATGGCCGCGGGCCTGACGGCGATCGAACTGGGGGCTAAGGGCCCCTGCAACGTCACCGTTACGGCCTGCGCTGCAGGCTCCAATGCGGTGGGTGATGCCTTCCGGCTGGTGCAGCTGGGCAAGGCCAAGGCAATGATCTGCGGTGGTACCGAAGCGGCGATCACCCAGCTGGGCATGGCGGGCTTTGCGGCCTGCAAAGCCCTCAGCTTCCGCAACGATGATCCCGACCATGCCTGCCGCCCCTTCGACGCCGGTCGGGATGGCTTTGTCATGGGTGAGGGCGCTGGCATCCTCGTGCTCGAGGAACTGGAACATGCGGTGGCCCGGGGGGCCCGCATCTACGCCGAGGTGGTCGGCTACGGCATGACCTGCGACGCCTACCACATGACCATGCCGGTGCCGGGTGGCCTGGGGGCGACCCGGGCGATCGAACTGGCCCTGGACGATGCCGGTCTGGCACCGGAGTCTGTGAGCTACATCAACGCCCACGGCACCAGTACCCCGGCCAACGACAGCAACGAGACCGCTGCGATCAAGAAGGCCCTCGGTGATCACGCCTACAAGGTGGCCGTCAGCTCCACCAAGTCGATGACCGGGCACCTGCTGGGCGGCTCCGGTGGGATCGAGGCGGTGGCAACGGCGATGGCGATCGCCCACGACAAGGTGCCGCCGACCATCAACCTGGAAACCCCGGGCGAAGGCTGCGACCTCGACTACGTGCCCCACACCGCCCGCGAAATGCCGGTCGAGGTGGCGCTCTCCAACTCCTTCGGCTTCGGTGGCCACAACGTCACCCTGGCCTTCCGCAAGTACCGTCCCTAGGTATTTATTCCTGACCGGATAGTTTTCCGGTCTTGTTCCCCGCTGCAGGGAATGAAATGATGGTCAGAGTGACCCTCTCCGTGGGTTGCCCGGCTTCGCGTTCTCCGCAGCGCATCCGTCTGTCATTCAGGTAGAGACTCATGGTGGTAGCAGCCCAATCTCTGGACGATCTGTGCATCAATTCGATTCGCTTCCTGGCGATCGATGCGATCAACAAGGCCAACTCCGGTCACCCGGGTCTGCCCATGGGTGCCGCGCCCATGTCCTATGTCCTCTGGGACAAGTTCATGCGGTTCAACCCCAAGAACCCCAAGTGGGTCAACCGGGACCGCTTCATTCTGTCCGCGGGCCATGGCTGCATGCTGCAGTACGCCCTGCTCTACCTGACCGGCTACGACAGCGTCAGCCTGGATGACATCAAGAGCTTCCGTCAGTGGGGCTCCCGGGCTCCCGGTCACCCCGAGAACTTCGAGACCGAAGGCGTGGAAGTGACCACCGGTCCTCTGGGTCAAGGCATCGCCAACGGGGTCGGTCTGGCTCTGGCGGAAGCGCACCTCGCTGCCAAGTTCAACAAGCCCGGCCACACCCTGGTCGACCACTACACCTACGTGATCCTGGGTGACGGCTGCAACATGGAGGGCATCTCCGGTGAAGCTTGCTCTCTGGCCGGTCACTGGGGCCTGGGCAAGCTGATCGCCCTCTACGACGACAACCACATCTCCATCGATGGCAGCACCGACGTTGCCTTCACCGAAGATGTCGGCAAGCGCTTCGAAGCCTACGGCTGGCATGTGATCCACGTCCAGGACGGCAACACCGACCTGAACGCCATCGAGAAGGCGATCGCCGAGGCCAAGGCTGTCACCGATAAGCCGACCCTGATCAAGGTCACCACCACCATCGGCTATGGCTCTCCCAACAAGGCCGATACCGCCGGTGTCCACGGTGCTGCCCTGGGTGCGGATGAAACCGCCCTCACCCGTCAGAACCTGAACTGGAACTACGAACCCTTCGAGGTTCCCGCTGATGCCCTCAGCCACTGGCGTCAGGCAATCGAGCGCGGTGCCAAGGCCGAGTCCGACTGGAACGCCACCTGGGATGCCTACAAGGCTGCCTTCCCCGCCGAAGCTGCCGAGTTCGAGCGGATCGTGATCAAGGGCGAACTGCCCGCCAACTGGGCCGATGCACTGCCCAGCTACACCCCCGCCGACAAGGCCCTGGCCAGCCGCAAGCACTCCGAGATCTGCCTGAATGCCCTCGGCCCCGTGCTGCCCGAACTGATCGGTGGTTCCGCCGACCTCACCCACTCCAACCTCACTGAGCTGCACTGCTCCGGTGACTTCCAGAAGGGTGCCTACGAGAACCGCAACATCCACTTCGGGGTGCGGGAACACGCCATGGCCGCGATCGCCAACGCGATCGCCCTGCACACCCCCGGCCTGATTCCCTACTGCGCCACCTTCCTGGTGTTCGCCGACTACATGCGCGGTGCGATGCGCCTGTCGGCCCTCTCCGAGGTCGGTGTGCTCTACGTCCTTACCCACGACTCCATCGGTCTGGGCGAAGACGGCCCCACCCACCAGCCGGTGGAAACCATCGCCTCCCTGCGGATCATCCCCAACATGCTGGTGATGCGTCCCGCCGATGGCAATGAGTCCAGCGGTGCCTACAAGGTGGCGATCGCCAATCGTAAGCGCCCCACCGTTCTGGCCATGTCCCGTCAGAACCTGCCCAACCTGGAAGGCAGCAGCATCGATGCCGTCGCCAAGGGTGCCTACGTGCTCTCCGATGATGCCGGTACCCCTGACATCATCCTGATCGGCACCGGCAGCGAAGTCGGTCTCTGTGTCGAGGCCGCCGGTAAGCTGCGGGCTGAAGGCAAGAAGGTACGCATCGTCTCCATGCCCTGTATGGAACTGTTCGCCGAGCAGTCCGCCGAGTACCAGGAATCCGTGCTGCCCAAGGCTGTCACCAAGCGTCTGGTGGTCGAAGCCGGCTCCAGCTTCGGTTGGGATCGCTACTTCGGGACCGAAGGCGCGATCATCGCCACCGATACCTTCGGTGCCTCTGCCCCCGGCAACGTGATGTTCGAGAAGTTCGGCTTCACCGTCGACAACGTCGTCGCCAAGGCCAAGTCGCTTCTGGGTTAAGAATCCCGACAAAACGCCAGGGGGGCTTCCGAACGGAGGCCCCCCTTCGTTTATGGTGAGGAGCATGGCTGACAAACTGTCATTGCAGCGTCTGGCTGCCTCCTTCCGCATCCTCGGGTGGGTCGGTTTCTGGTCCCAGCTCACCCTCGGCGTGGTCTGCTTCGGGGTGCTCACCTTCCAGAATCTGGGCCGTGCCTTCAGCCGCGAGAAGATTGTCGGTCTCGGACCGGGGCTCTCCATCACGACCCTGGCCTTTCTGGTGCTGATCTACAGCATCTGGCACTACTTCAACTACGTGAAGCTGGGGCGTCAGCTGGGCGGTGATCCGCAGTTCCGGCCCAGCCGCCAGCAGACCCAGACTCAGCTGGAACGGGGCATCTGGGTGAACTGCGTGGGTCTGGCCCTGGCGGTGTTCGGCTATCAGGCCCTGGCGGGCAGCCTCACCTTCCAGGCCTCGATGGTGCAGCCCGGTTTCACCGGCCTCAACAACCCGATGGGCAACAACGCCATCACCTCCCTGGAGATGTTCTCGCTTCTCTCCAATACCCAGGCGCTGACCGGCCACGTGATTGGCCTGCTGCTGGGTCTGTGGCTGCTGCGCTCGGTTCAGGCCATGGCCCGAAACCGGTAGACTCGTGGGGTATCTGTCACCGACCGATCCATGAGCGAGTCCAATCCCGAAACCGTCGTCCCCCACGAGCCCGAACCGGCGATGGGCTGGACGGCCTACGCCGAGCGGATCAACGGCCGCTTTGCCATGGTCGGCTTCATTGCTCTGCTGGTTACGGAACTGGTCACCCGTCAGGACTTCTTCACCTGGATCGGTCTGCCCTAGCCCTCAGCGGGGCAGGGGCAGGATGCCGCTGTCCCGGTTCCAGACCACCACATCCCACTGTCCGGCGATCGCTGCCTCGAAGGCAATGCGGCGGCCGTCGCCGCTGATGCTCGGATTGCGCACGTCCGTGCCCAGGCTCTCGCTCAGGTTGCGACTCAGCTGGGCCTGCCGGTCGTAGAGCCAGATGGCCCGGCGGTTGTCGCGGCTGGCCAGGTAGGCAATCCAGCGGCCATCTTCGGAAACGCTGGGGTGCTCGATCAGCTGCCCGATCTGGTTGAGGTTGGGCAGCGGCACCGGCTGACGGGCTTCCCGGTCGAAGAGGTAGAGCTGCTGGCCGTCCCGGCGGTCGGAGACGTAGGCCAGCCAGCGACCGCCCAGACTGGGCTGCTGCTCGGCGTAGGGACTGTTCACGCCCCGACCGCCCAGTCCGCCGTCGAAGGGGAGCGGCAGCGTCCGGGGGGAGCCGTCGCAGGCCGTAAGCAGGCTGGTGCAGAGTAGCAGGACCAGCAGCGGGGTGAGGGGCGATCGCAAGCGGAAAATTCTTCTAGGATCCGGAACCATGGTCATCCTACCGGTCCTGCCGGGATTCCCCATGCGTCTGATCCGTCCTCTGCTGGTTGGAGCCTGTCTCCTGATCCTGGCCCACCCCTCGCCGGCCCTGGCCGCGACCGCCGAAGCCGTGTTCGCCGGTGGCTGTTTCTGGTGCGTGGAAGCCGATTTCGACAAGCTGCCGGGGGTGAAACAGACGATCTCCGGCTACAGCGGCGGCAGTGTCAGCCGTCCCAGCTACAAACAGGTGTCGGCGGGGGGCACCGGGCACTACGAGGCGGTTAAGGTGCTCTACGACCCGAAGCAGGTCAGCTACGCCAAGCTGGTGGACTTCTTCCTGCATCATGTCGACCCGACGGATGGGAATGGCCAGTTCTGCGATCGCGGCGGTCAGTACCGCACCGCCATCTTCGCCACGGCGGCTCAGAAGCCGGAGGCGGAGGCGGCGATCGCCCGGGCGGCGAAGCAGCTGAAGCAGCCCCTGAAGACGCCGGTGCTGGCCAGCCAGCCCTTCTGGCCTGCGGAGGACTACCACCAGGACTACTACAAAAAGGAACCGCTGCTCTATCGCTATTACCGCCTCCGCTGCGGTCGGGATCAGCGGATCGAGCAGGTCTGGGGCAAGCCCTAGACTCAGGCGCGGGCCCGACCTCGACGGCGGGGACTGACAGGGTCCGCAGGAGCCTGCCTCAGGTTCCGGGCCTGCTCCATCAGGGCTGAGACGAAGGTCATCGCCTCGGCGGCTGAATGACCGCCCGTCAGCTCTGCCAGGGCCTGCTGGCGCCGTTCCGGGGTGGTCAGCTCCTCCACCTGCACCTGGGTATGGTTGAGGTCACTCCGCTTCTGCACCTCGTAGTGCTGGTCCGCCAGGGCTGCGATCAGCGGCTGGTGGGTGACGCAGAGCACCTGCCGCTGCCGGCCCAGCTGGTGCAGCTTGGCGGCGATCGCCTGGGAGACCCGCCCCGAGACTCCGGCGTCGATTTCGTCGAAGATCAGCGTCTCCACCGGGTCCGCCTCGATGAAGCAGGCCTTGAGGGCCAGCAGAAAGCGGCTCATCTCGCCCCCGGAAGCTGTGTCGCTCAGGGGCTGTAGCGGTTCGCCGGGGTTGGGGCTGAACAGGAACTGGACGCGATCGCTGCCCTGGGGACCGGGCTCGCTGGGGCTGAGGTCCACCCGGAAGCGGACCTTCTCCATCGCCAGGGGCTTGAGCTCGCCGATCAGCTGCTCCTCCAGCCGGTCGGCGGCGGCCCGGCGCAGCTGGGTCAGCACCGCCGCCGACCGATCGAGGTGGGCGCGGGCGGCATCCAGCGCTGCTTCCAGGGCCTCGACGGACTGCTCCCCGCCCTCCAGTTCCGCCAGTTCCGCCGCGATCCGCTCCCGGTAGGCGATCGCGTCCCCCAGTTCCGGGCCGTACTTGCGGCAGATCTGCTTGAGCAGCCGCAGCCGCTCCTCCACCTCCTCCAGCCGCTGGGGATCGCTCTCCAGCTGGGTGCCGTAGGTGTGCAGTCGGCGTCCGGCCTCCTCCGCCAGGGCCTGGGCTTCGCGCACTAGCCCCAGCAGCGGATCCAGGCTGCTGTCCACGGCGGCCATCTGGCTCAGTACCTGATCCGCCTGACCCAGCAGGTCGGCGGCGGCGGGGCCGTCGTTCTCGTTCTGGTAGAGCAGCTGATAGCCCTGCCAGCTCTGCTGCTGCAGCTCCACCACGTGGTCCAGCCGCTCCCGCTCCTGCTCCAGTCGCTCCGCTTCGTCGGCCTCCTCCAGAGCGGCCTGTCCCAGTTCCTCCAGCTGATAGCGGTAGAGGTCCTGCTGCTGTAGCCGCTGACTTTCGCTCTGGCGTCGCTGCTCCAGGCGCTGGCGGGCCTCCTGCCAGGCAGCATGGTCCGCCGCCACCACCTGCCGCTGCTGCTGCAGTTCCGGGCCTCCGTAGCTGTCCAGCCACTGGCGCTGCTGGCTGCTCTGGCCCAGCTGCACGGTCTGCCCCTGGGCGGTGATTTCCACCAGCAGGCGGCGCAGATCCTCCAGTTGGCTGCGGTTAACCACCACCCCGTTGATCCGGGAACGACTGCGACTACCGCTGCTGCCCGCCAGGATCTCGCGGCTGACCAGCAGTTCCTCCTCCAGGGGCTCCAGCCGCTGGGTCTCCAGCCAGCTGTTCAGGGCGGGGGTGAGGCTGAAGCCTGCTTCCAGCAGGGCACGGGGGCAACCGTGGCGCACGGCACGCCCCCCCACCCGGCCGCCCAGGACCGTGTCGATGGCATCCAGCAGAATCGATTTCCCGGCGCCGGTTTCACCGGTCAGAACCGTCAGGCCGCTGCTCAGGTTCAGCTCCAACTGATCGATCAGGGCGAAGTTTTCGATCCGCAGTGATCGCAGCATAGGAGTCGGTTCCTGGGGCGAACCTGTGAAAGACGCGTAGTTACAATACTTCAAGATTCCAGCCCCGGCTTTTGCGCCCTATGACTGCTGCCGCTCCGACCCGCCCGGTTGATGCAACCGCTGCCGTGCCGGTGGCCGTTCCCCCGCCGGGCGCCCTGCCGGAAACGGCCGCCATCGACTACGACCCCGAGGCGATCGCCGCCTACTATCTGAACCGTCCCTTCGAGGTCTGGAGCCGCTTCCTGCAGATCTTCTGGCCGCTGTTCAGCTTCGCGGTCGGGCTCTGGTGGGATGGCCGCACCGGTCAGTCCCGTAATCGCCGGGCCCGCCGGGCCGAGCAGCTGCGGGAAATCCTCACGGACCTCGGTCCCGCCTACATCAAGATCGGTCAGGCCCTCTCCACCCGTCCGGATCTGGTACCCGCTTACTTCCTGGAGGAACTGACCAAGCTCCAGGACCAGCTGCCGCCCTTCGCCAATGCCATCGCCTATGCCTTCATCGAAGAGGAGCTGGGCCAGCCCTGGCAGGAGATCTACGCCGAACTGAGCGATCGGCCGGTCTCGGCGGCCTCCCTGGGCCAGGTCTACCGAGGCCGCCTGCACAGCGGTGAGGAAGTGGCTGTCAAGGTGCAGCGGCCCGGTCTGGCCGAGCGGATTACCCTCGACCTCTACATCGGGCGGGGGCTGGCGGCCTGGCTGATGCGCAACGTCAAACTGGTGCGCAGCAATCTGGTGGCGATTTCCGATGAGTTCGGCCGCCGCATCTACGAGGAAATGGATTACAACCACGAGGCGGACAACGCCGAGCGGTTCGCCCGCCTCTACGGCAACGGCCCGGAAATCTACGTGCCCCGTATCTACCGCCAGTTCACCCGGCGGCGGGTGCTGACGATGGAGTGGATTCAGGGCACCAAGCTGACGGAACTGAAGGCGATCGAGGCCCAGGGGATCAGCCCCGAGCACCTGATCGAAATCGGGGTGCAGTGCTCCCTGCGTCAGCTGCTCGACAACGGTTTCTTCCACGCCGATCCCCATCCCGGCAACCTGCTGGCCATGCCGGATGGACGGCTGGCCTACCTCGATTTCGGGATGATGAGCAAGATCGAGGACTACCAGCGCCACGGCTTGATCGAGGCGGTGGTGCACCTGGCTAACCGCGACTTCGAGGCGCTCTCCCAGGATTACGTGAAGCTGGAGTTTCTTAGCCCCGACACCGATCTGGAGCCGATCATCCCGGCCCTGCAGGCGGTGTTCGCGGCGGCTGAGGGCCAGAGCATCACCGAGCTGGATTTCAAGGACATGACCGACCAGCTCTCGGACGTCATGTATCGCTTCCCCTTCCGGGTGCCGCCCTACTACGCCCTGATCATCCGCTCCCTGGTCACCCTTGAAGGCATTGCCTTCAACGTCGACCCCAACTTCAAGGTGCTCAGCCGCGCCTACCCGTTCATCGCCCGTCAGATTCTCGTCGAACCCTCGCCGGAACTGCGCGCTGCCCTGCGGGAACTGCTCTACAAGGATGGTCAGCTGCGCTGGCATCGTCTGGAGAACCTGCTCACCAACGCCAGCCAGAGCGAAGACTACGACCCGGATGAGCTGCTGCGCCAGACCCTGGAGTTCCTGTTCTCGGAGCGGGGTATCGACCTACGGCGGCGACTGGTGCGGGAGCTGGTGGATGGCATCGACCGTACTGGCCAGCAGTTGCTGGATGATCTGCGCCTGCGTCTGGAACGGCAGTTGGGGCTGCGTCCCCAGGCCAGTCATGCGGATGCGACCCGGCCCAATGCCATCGAGGAACTGCTGCGGATTCTCGACCTGCTGCGGCGATCGCCCCAGTTCGACCCGCTGCGACTGGCTCAGATTCTTCCCGAGGTGCTGTTCCGTCCCGAGCTGGCTGAAATGGGCCGTGACGTGGCGCTGGGGCTGGGAGAGAAGCTGCTGGTGCGCTTCATTCGCGACGTGCTGGCGGCTCCGGCGGGACGGCCGGTGATCGCAGCCTGAGCTCTGGCTCCGGGTTGCTCAGGCGACGGCAGAACTCCTGCTCTGGCTGCAGCATCAGGGCCACCAGGACCTGCCCGTTGCGGCCCAACTGGCTGACGATGCGGCCGATGCGGGTCATCTGCTCCGTTGGATAGCGTTGCCGGAAGCTCTCCAGATAGCAGCGGCAGTAGGGACGGGCAAGGACGGCATCGCGACCGAAGGCCCGCTGACAGCCCTGGAGGAAAGCCTGGTCAGGGCTGGAGCGGGTGATCTCTGGGGGACTGATCGGGAGCCGGGTCAGTCCGCTGGCCTGGGCCAGAGCGACTGCGGGCCAGAACGGCAGGGGCATCAGGCTGAGCCAACCAAGGGCGATCGCGATGCGGGAGTAGGTTTTCATCACGAACCTCAGGGAAAGGTGACGAATAGCCCCAGCCGCCCACCGACGCTGGCGGTACTGCCGAAGGGTGTGGTGTAGCCGGAGGTGATGCCGACCCCGGCGTTGACGTAGAGGTTGTCGGCAAAGCGGCCGATACAGCCGATTGACCCAGCGACGCCGCTGCCGAATAGGCCGGAGCCGATACCGCAGCCCCCACTGCTCTCGTTCGGGAGGATGGCTGGCAGGGCCGAAAATGCGGCTGCCAGGGCACCGATGCTCTCGATCTGCTGGTTGACGGTGGTCAGGGCCGAAGTAGCAGCGCCCTGAAAGGCGGTGACGCTGGCGGGCGAGAAACTACTGGTGCCGAGATTGCCCGCCGGATCAACGGTGACCAGACGGGTGGTGGCCTCGGTCTGATTGGGCTGGTTGTCCAGGCCGATGAAGCTGCCCCCCGGGGCCAGCCCAGGCAGTGTGTAGAGAGTGGGGGTCGGAGCGGTGGGATTACCACCGCTGCCGAGGACGATCTGGTTGTCGCGGGTGGTGGTGGCACCGCTGCCGATGGCAATCGAATTGCTGTTCGTGGCCTGGCTGTTGGTGCCGATGGCGATCGCATTCTCGCCGCTGGCGTCGGCACCCAGACCCAGACTGTTGGCCTTGCCGATCTGAATCTGGATGTTGGTGGACAGATTATTGCGGATGGATGTATCGCCGTACCCGAGAACTTCCGAATCGGTGAACGAGACAACCCCGACCCGAGCAGCAATATCCGCCAGGGCAGACCCGCCCAGATCAAAAGCCGCCAACTGAACCTCCACCTGTGCTGCATTCAGCGCGGTAGAGCGTACCTGAACCGGGAATGGAAACTCGGGACTGACCAACTCCTGGGCCTGGGCGGCTGGAGTCAGTCCGGTCAGCACAGATAGAATTGTGACTGGATAACAGTGTTTTTTTGACATCGTGTCAGCCAGACACCTGTCGCCATTGGATTGCAGTTTCCGGATTAATTAATGCCTTATCGTTATTTTTTAATCTTGATCGTATAAGTTTACTTCGGCTGTCATCCTTGTTTTTGCTCTGTTAGGAAGTTAGGCTTTAGTTGGTGATTGATCTGGTTGGTTCATGGCTCTGCAGTACCCTGATGATCTCCTCTTCAGTGACAGCCACGAGTTCGTACGGCAGGTGGGCGATGTGGCCACCATCGGTGTCAGCGCCTTTGCCGTCGATCAGTTGGGTGACATCGTTTTCCTGGAGCTGCCGGAGCCGGGGGCGGAACTGTCCCGGGGTGAGAGCTTTGGCACGGTGGAGTCTGTGAAGGCGGTATCGGACCTTTACGCGCCGCTGACGGGTACGGTGCTGGAGCGCAACGAGGCGGCGCTGGAGGCCCCTGAACTGCTGAACGAGGATCCCTACGAGAAGGGTTGGCTGCTGAAGGTCAAGGTGGCTGCCGCCCTGGAGGGTCTGATGGATGTGGTGACCTACCGGGCCCTGGTGGAAGGGCAGTAGGGACTGGCCCTGCTGCCGGTTCAGGGTTGGGCAAGGTGCGCAAGGGGCTGCCCCTCCAGACGGCAGATACGCCAGTCCGGTAGGATCGTCGCTCCCAGGCCCTCATAGGTGGCGATCGCATTCGCATTCCAGTCGAGCACTGACCACTCGAAACGGGCGCAGCCCAGATCCACTGCCTGGCGGGCCAGGTGTCGCAGCAGCGCCGTGGCGATGCCGCGACGGCGGAACCCCGGGCGGACGTAGAGGTCCTCCAGGTAGAGGCCGGGCTGCATCCGGAAGGTGGAGTAGTTGAAGAAGCTGAGGGTGTAGGCGGCTGGTTCGCCGTCCCATTCGGCGATCGTGGCCTGGCAGTAGCGGGGTTCCCCGAACAGGTGGCGTTCCAGATCCTCCGCCCGGCCGGTGACCTGATGGCTGAGCCCCTCGAAGTCGGCCAGCTCGCGGATGCAGGCGGTGATGAAGGGGATGTCGGCGGCAGTGGCGGGGCGCAGATGCAGATGCATGACGGTCATGGAAGCACTGGTTCTGAGCCTACGGCCTGGGGCCGTCCGTACCAGGATGGAGCTTCCTAGAATGGCTGCATTGTCTGATCGCCCGACCCATGTCTGTCTCCATTGCCGGTTTCGCGGATCGTCATAATGGCCCCTCGGCTGCCGAACAGCAGCGGATGCTGCAGACGCTGGGACTGGCCAGCCGGGCGGACCTGATCGACAAGACGGTGCCGGAGAACATCCGCCGCCATCAGCCCCTGGACCTGCCGCCCCCGGCCAGCGAGAGTGAGGCCCTGGCGGAACTGCAGGCGATCGCCCGTCGAAACTGTGTGCTGCGCTCCTGCATCGGCCAGGGCTACTACGGCACGATCACGCCGCCGGTAATCCAGCGCAACATCCTCGAGAACCCCGCCTGGTA
>CAWUMD010000031.1:0-14700 GCA_963923365.1 uncultured bacterium | reverse complement strand
CTGAGAAGTGGAGGCTTCTTTTTTAATTGCTTCCGATGGTGGCGGCCCCTTCTTGCAATCCAAGAAGGGGCCGCTGACCCTTCCATTCCTCATTTGAGGATGAACTCTGTACTGTATTTCCTCCCAGCAGTAAGGAAAATATCAACAAAGGCACCAACCCTTTTAGGGTTGGTGCCTTTGTTTCACGCTGTAATTGGTTTGTGTTGATGTCGCCGCCGCAGCGTCTCCCAGAAGGGGTTAAGTGCCTGGGCTGGCTGGAATCGGTAACCTCGTTCTGCATCGGTGACGAAGTCCAGCCACCCCATCTGCTCAAGGCGAATTAGCTGACTCAGCAGCTCTCCTGCCCCTGCCTCCTGCTTAAGATCTGATGCGTAGAACTCTTCGGGAGTGAGAGGGCTGTCACTGACGGCACCATGATGGGCCAATTGCCGAAGGGTTGGGCTGAGCTTGGCAAATTCCAGCTCAAGCACTTCCTGAATCGTGGCGGCTAGGAGGTTCAGATCCTGGGGCTGGAGCGAGTGGACAGTCCCATTGTGGTTACCACTGCGTTGTTCCCAGTGCCGTAGTGCCGTTAGGGTCAGACCAGGGTTGCCTGCCGATAGCTGGTGAATTGCATGCTGAAGAACCCGATCGTAACCATTCTGCTCCAGCAGTTCTCCTAGCTCATCGGCAGTCAGGCCAGGGAGAGGCAGATGGCGAAGGGTTTCCGTACTCGCTGTCTGTAGTTCAAGGGGACGTAGACGATGTTTGGTCGTGATGAGCAGGAGGCTAGAGTGTTTGATTTCACAGGCTTTCTCCAGCGTGAACAGTAGCGATTGCAGATCTGTAGGGACTCCGTCATGACTCTTGCTTTGGGGACTGATCAGGTTGTCAAGACCATCCAGGACAATCAACCAGCGGCGATCGCTGATGAAGGTTAGCCAGTCTCGAATGGCTTCACCAGTAGTCTGCTCACCCGGATGTTTTTCCCAGGTCCGGAAGCACGATTGAATTAGGCTCTGAAGATTGAATCCCGGCTCAACAGGAATCCAGCACAGACCTTCAAAGGTTCCCTCCATACGACGAATCAGTTCAGTCGCCATCCAGGTTTTGCCAATGCCGCGGTGACCATTAATGATGAGACAGCGACCCTGGCGGCACCATTCTGTTAAATCGCCAAGCAGGTCCTCTCGACCGATGAACGTACCGGTGTCAGGGAATAGATTGATTTGAGGAAAGGCTTGAGCTGGTTTCCAGGTGCGGCGAAAGTAAGGATGCTGAATATCACTGCCCTCCAAATTCAGTCCCAGAAAACGGAATACCTGCTCAATGGAGCGGCGATCGACTGGCTTGCGGCGGGTACGAATTTTTGACAGTGTTGTTGCATCAATTTCGATCACTCTGGCCATGCATCGGTTGGAACTGGAGGCATGCCCGAGTGCATGCAGTGCATGTTCGAGTCGTTCCAATCCCTTCTCTGTGAGTACAACACCGCGGATCCGCTTGACATTCTTGTCCTCAAGCACAGTAAACCCACCTGAACTCGCTAATCGTGGGTCTAAACTAAGGGATTGGATGGAGTAGAAATAGGAAGTTTATAGTCTTTTAATGCTTTGCTTCTGGCTTCTTTTGACAGTCATTGGAATATACTGTGAATGGTCTGACTGTTGAAGAGATAGAGGGTGATTACACTATAGATTGCCAGCCAGATCAGATAACAGATTCGGGTTAGCTCTAGTGCCTGATAGACCAGGGCTTGATCCAGACTGCGGGTGGGATCTCCCAGTAAGGGTTTGTATCGAACTTGTCCGCGATAATGGTTCTCCCCCCCCAGCTGAATTCCCAGTGCCGCCGCATAGGCGCATTCACTCCAGCCGGCATTCGGACTGGGATCGGCCGGAGCGTCCCGGCGGCAGAGTTCCAGAACCCGGCGGGGATGACCACTGATTAGAGCAATGCTCAGGACAACCAGCCGACAGGGTAGCCAGGTGAGCCGGTCCTCGAGTCTAGCCCCGCAGCGGCCGATATCCCGATAGGGTTCGATCCGATAGCCAATCATTGAATCCAGGGTGCTGGCTGCTTTGTAGGCCAGCGCGAATGGCAGTGGCCCCACACCGGGCAGGCTGGCGCCAACCATTGCCCAGAACAGGGGAGCGAGAACGCCATCGGTCGCGTTCTCGGTAACAGTTTCGATCAAGGCCCGCAGGATACCGGGTTCATCAAGCGTATCGGTGTCGCGCCCGACGTAGCGACTGAGGTTCTGGCGCGCTTGGGGTAGATCGCCCCGGCAGAGTGGCTTGAGGACATCTTCGGCGGCATCCCGGAGGCTGCGCCCGGCAAAACAGCTCGCCAGCAGGATCGTGCCGAGGCTATCACCGAGGTGAGGCAGGCAGGCGTTGCCCCCTTGCACAATTGCCCAGCCGAACGAGCCGCTGCCCACTACCAGTATCAGGGTCAGCAGGAGACCGGCCCGGCGACGCCGGTCGGGCTGCGCCCAACGATCGCAGACCCAAGTCTGATAGCGGGCGATCGCCCAACCCATGGCCTGAACCGGGTGGGGCCAGCCCCAGGGGTCGCCAATCAGGAAGTCCAGCAGGGCCGCGCCCAGCAGCATCAGCAGGGGAATGGGCATTCGAGGATCCAACGAAAACGACCGGCACCCAGGGGCACCGGTCGTCAATTCAGTCCGCTAGAACTACGGACTCACCAGTGGCAGGTCAGCTGAGAGCTTACTTCTGCAGCCAGCTGAACATGGCCCGCAGTTCCTTACCGACGGTTTCGATCTGGTGCTCGGCTTCGGAGCGACGGGTGGCGGTCATCACCGGCTTACCGGCATTGCACTCGACCACGAAGTCGCGGGCAAAACGGCCGGCCTGGATGTCGGCCAGGACGCGCTTCATCTCGGCCTTGGTTTCGGCGGTGACGATGCGGGGACCGGTGACGTAGTCGCCGAACTCGGCGGTGTTGGAGATGCTGTCGCGCATGGTGGCCAGACCGCCTTCGACGATCAGGTCAACAATCAGCTTCACTTCGTGCAGACACTCGAAGTAGGCCAGCTCGGGCTGGTAACCGGCTTCGACCAGGGTTTCGAAGCCCGCCTTGATCAGGGCGCTGAGGCCACCGCAGAGCACGGCCTGTTCACCGAACAGGTCGGTTTCGGTCTCTTCGCGGAAGGTGGTTTCCAGCACACCACCGCGGGTACCGCCGATGCCCTTGGCGTAGGCCAGAGCCAGGTCACGGGCCTTACCGGAGGCGTCCTGATAGACAGCGAACAGTGCGGGTACGCCCTGCCCCTGTTCGTAGGTACGGCGCACAAGGTGACCGGGGCCCTTGGGTGCGACCATCACGACGTCAACGTCGGCGGGGGGCACGATCTGGCCGAAGTTGATGTTGAAACCGTGGGCGAAGGAAAGCACCTTGCCAGCCTTGAGGGCAGGCTTGATTTCGGCTTCGTAGACTGCCTTCTGGGTTTCGTCGGGGAGCAGGATCATGATCCAGTCGGCGGCAGCCGCAGCATCGGCGACGCTGTGGACCTTCAGACCGGCGGCTTCCGCCTTAGCGGCGGACTTGCTGCCCGGATAGAGGCCGACGATGACGTTGACGCCGCTGTCCTTGAGGTTCTGAGCATGCGCGTGACCCTGGGAGCCGAAGCCGATGATGGCAACGGTCTTGCCGTTGAGCAGGTCGAGATTCGCGTCGGCGTCGTAGTACATCCGGGCCATCGAGGGCGCTCCTTGGAGTTCTTTCTGTGGCAGTCGTTACAAGCTGTCCATTTTACCTCGACCCATGGCGCGGGAAAGCCCCGTCCTTCCGGGGCAGGAAGTATCACCCCAGTCGCAGTTTGCGCAGGCGCAGGGCGTTGCTGATGACAGAAACGGAGCTGAGGGCCATGGCGGCTCCCGCGATCGCCGGGTCGAGCCAGAGCCCGGTCCAGGGTTGCAGCAGACCCGCGGCGATCGGTAGGGCCAGCAGGTTGTAGCCGAAGGCGAAGGCCAGGTTCTGGCGGATGTTATGCACTGTGGCCTGGCCCAGCTGCAGCGCGGCCAGGACTCCCGCCGGATTGCTGGCCAACAGTGTGATGTCACTGCTGGCGCGGGCGAGATCGGTGCCCCCGCCCATGGCAATGCCCACATCCGCCTGGGCGAGGGCGGGAGCGTCGTTGATCCCGTCGCCCACCATGGCGACGCACCCTCCTGCCGCCTGTAACTGCTGAATGACTGCCGCTTTGCCGTCAGGAAGGACTTCGGCGATCACCTCCTCAATGCCGACTTCCCGGGCGATCGCTGCCGCCGTGGCCTGGCGATCGCCGCTGAGCAGCAGGACCCGCAGACCCCGGCGGCGCAACTGGCGCACGGTGCTCTGAGACTGGGGCCGGAGCTGGTCCCGCAGTCCGAAGGCCGCCACCACCTGCCGATCGATCGCTGCCAGAACCGGGCTGTTACCTTTGCTTTGCCAGTCCTGGAGCTGGTGGATCCACGAGGTTGTGTCGAGCCCCTGGTCCGACAACCAGTCTGGGGTGCCGATTCGCACCCAGTATCCATTCACCCGGGCTTCGGCGCCTCTACCGGGGCTGGCCCGGAACTGGGCCACGGGCGGCAGGGGGCTCTGGCCCGGATTGGCGAACTGCACCAGGGCGGCCGCCAGGGGATGTTCCGACTGCTGCTCCACAGCGGCCACCAGCGGCAGCAGCTCCGCCTCGGACCCGTGGGCGGCGAACTGCTCGACGGTGGGCTGGCCTGCGGTCAGGGTACCGGTCTTGTCGAAGACGACGGTGTCGATCCGATTCAGCTGTTCGAGGGTGGTGGCGTTGCGCACCAGTAGACCGGACTGGGCCGCCCGTCCGATGGCGACGGTAATCGCGGTTGGGGTGGCCAGGCCCAGGGCGCAGGGGCAGGCGATCACCAGCACGCCGGTGAAGACCCGGGTCGCGATCGCCAGACTGTCACTGGCCAGCCACCAGCTGAGGCTGGATCCGAGGGCCAGGATGATCACCACCGGAACGAAGCGGGCGGTGACCTGATCCGCCAGCCGCTGGATCGGGGCCTTGGAACTCTGGGCCTGCTGGACCCGCTCCAGGATCCGGGCCAGAACGGTGTCGCGGCCGATGTGGGTGGTGCGGACCAGCAGCGACCCGCTGCCATTCAGGGTGGCTCCGACGACATGGTCCCCCATCTGCTTCAGAACCGGCAGGCTTTCGCCACTGAGCAGCGACTCATCCACCTCGCTCTGGCCTTCCTCAACTTCGCCATCGACGGGAATGCGTTCTCCCGGGCGGACCAGGACTCGGTCGTTGAGGGCGATCGCCTCCAGGGGCAGTTCCAGGGCTCGCCCGTCGCGCAGCACCTGTACCCGTCGTACCTGCAGTTCCGCCAGCTGGCGCACAGCGGTGGCGGTCTCGCCCCGGGCCCGCTCCTCGAGCCAGCGCCCGAGCAGGGTGAGGGTTATCACAGCGGTCGACGCTTCGAAGTAGAGGACGGGATGCCCCGCCGTCAGGCCGTGGCGGCTTGCCGGAGCAACGACGGCGGCGAGGGAGACGAGGTAGGCCGCGCTGGTGCCCAGGACGATCAGCGTATTCATGTCGCTGGCCCGACGGCGCAGGGCCGCCCAGGCGCCCCGGTAGAAATCCTGTCCGACCCAGAACTGTACCGGTGTGGCCAGCAGGGCCTGCGCCCAGGGCGTCATCAGAGCAGACAGGGGAGTGGGCAACATCAGGCCCAGGTGGCTGACCAGGGTAGCCAGCAGAATCGGCAGACTGAAGATCACCCCGAAATTCAGGCGGCGCTGCAGATGGTGCAACTGCTGCTGTCGGACCTCCTCCCGCTGGTCGATGGCGGTGCGGGCATCGGAGGCGAGACGCCGGGCCTTGTAGCCGCTGGCCTCGACAGCAGCGGCCAGGATTTCCCAGTCCGGCAAGTGGTCTGCCCCGTCCACCCGGGCCTCACCGGTGGCCAGGTTGACGACGGCCTGTGTGACGCCGGGGAGGTCCATCAGGGCGGCTTCCACCCGGCTGATGCATGCGGCGCATTTCAGCCCGTCGATTCCCAGGCGCAGAGTCTCAGCCATGCAGGTTCACCGTCCTGTTCCGGTGTTAGCACGGTGCCCGCCTCCCTGGGTCAGGGCTGCAGATCGGCGATCGCCTGGCGCACCCGGGCATCCAGGGGCTTGGGATAGATCAGCCAGGCATCACGGCTGGGTTGAATCAGAGCCCGGATCAGGGGCGATCGCTCGCTGATCGGGCGGATGCCCTGCTCGGTGCAGACCTTGATGCCCTGGCGGTAGCGGCTGTAGCCGAGGCGATTGTGCCGTCGCAGCCCGACCAGGGCCGTCGGCTCCCACCCGGCGGCGGCTGCCCAGCGGCGGCATTCCACCAGCAGCGTTTCCTGCACTGCAGGATCCAGTCCCTCCAGGCTGCGGGCCTTGGGCAGGTCGCGGTCCTGATACCGACGGCTGAGCTCCTGCAGCAGCGGGTCATCGGCCTGACGCCAGCGCTCCAGATGGTAGAGACAGAGCGTGTCATCTCCGGCCAGATACTGTGCCAGCGACAGGTGCTCCACCGGTCCCTGCAGCCAGGCGGCCAGGGTTTCGTCACAGAACCAGCCCGGCTGGCCCAGCAACAGTCGGGCCCGGGCGAAGGTCTGCTCCAGCAGCCAGTTGGCGGCGATGTTCTTGGGGTGGTGGTAGACCTGCCCGTACATGAAGCTGCGGACGGTCAGGTAATGCTCGATCGCCACCACGCCCTTGCGGTCCACCGCCAGTTCGCCTGAGTCCGGATCGAAGGTCAGGGCGGCGAGAATCCGGTCCAGGTCCAGGTGTCCGTAACTGGCTCCGCTGAAATAGCTGTCGCGCATCAGGTAATCGAGGCGATCGCAGTCCAGCTGACTGGATACCAGCTGACTGATGATTGGCAGCGGGTACTGCTTGGTGAGCACGGCCACCACCTGTTCCGCCAGGGTCGGGTCGTAGCGGTCCAGCAGCGTTCGGATGGGCGGAGATTCGCGCACCAGCCGACAGCTCCAGGGCTCATGGTGGCTGCCGAAGATTTCCTCACCGGTGTGGCTGAAGGGCCCATGCCCCAGGTCATGCAGCAGGGCCGACACCAGCAGCACAGCCCGGTACTGACGCAACTGCGGGAACTGGTCCCCGAGGCTGTCCAGGGCCCGGCGGGCCACCTGCATGGCGCCCAGGGAGTGGGTGAAGCGGGAAGCTTCTGCCCCGTGGAAGGTGAGGCTGGCGGGCCCCAACTGACGGATCCGCCGCAGCCGTTGGAAGGCAGGGGTGTCGATCAGCCCGATCAGCAGGGTTTCGACCGGGTCGCCCCAGTGCAGTGTGATCGCCCCGTGCAGGGGGTCGTGGTAGATGCGCTGCCGATTAGGATGCATGGGCGATCGCCCGGGGGGTGAGGAGCGTCAGAGCCGCCTGGTACTGCGGATCGGCCTCGGTGGCGATCTGCTCGGGGGCCAGGGGTTCCTCCAGGGTGACCAGGGTGTCGGGCTGGATGCCCTGCTGATTGATGTCGTGGTGGGCCGGAGTCTCGTACTTGGCAACGGTGACCGCCAGCCCGGAACCGTCTGATAGTTCGAACAGCGACTGGATCAGGCCCTTGCCGAAGGTGCGATCGCCCACCAGTTGCGCCCGTCCGTTATCCTGCAGCGCCCCGGCCAGAATCTCGCTGGCGCTGGCGGTGCCACGGTTGACCAGCACCACCAGGGGCTTGTCGGTGATCTGCTGGCCCCGGGCCTCGTAGCTGTCGAACACCCCCTGGCGATTGACGGTGTAGACGATGGTGCCTTCATCGATCAGATAACGACCGATTTCGATCCCAGCCGTGAGCAGGCCACCGGGATTGTTGCGCAGATCGAGGATGAAGGCGTCCGCGCCCCGCTGCTCCAGCCGACTGAGGGCGTGGGCCACCTCCATCGGGGCGTTGGCGTTGAACTGGCTCAGGCGCAAATAGCCGACTTTGCCGCCGTTGGGACGGTCCTTGACTTCGGCCACCACCGGGTTGAGGGAGATGCGATCGCGCTGGAGGCTGAACCGACGGGCCTGGCCTTCCCGTTCGATTGTCAGACTGACCGTGGTCCCGGCCGGGCCGCGCAGCCGGGTGGCAGCCTCATCGAGGCTGAGACCGGTCACGGGCTGGTCGTCGATGGCGGTGATGCGATCGCCGGGGGCTACCCCCGCCGCCGCTGCGGGCGATCCCTCAATCGGGGCAATCACCACGATCTGTAGCCCCTCGTCGGCAAAGCCGATCTGCAGCCCCACGCCGGAGAGTTCACCGGAGGTCGAGACCTGCAGACCCCGATACTGGTCCGGCTCCAGAAAGCGGGTGAAGGGGTCGTCGAGGCGGGCCAGCAGATCCCGGATCGGCTGATAGGCGTCCTGGGCCCGGTTCAGGTTCAGTTGCTTGAGGGCCTTCTCCCGCAGCAGATACCAGTTCTGGTGATTGAAGGTCGGGTCCAGGTAGGCTCCATTGATGGTCCGCCAGGCCTCGTTGTAGAGCTGCTGCCCTTCACTGAAGGCCAGAGCCCCGGGGGTGAGCAGAGACCAGCTCAGGAGCAGGGGGGCCAGGAGCAGGACCAGGCGGCGAACCAGAACCCGTGTCATTTAACAGAATTTAATACTGTCTCTAAGGATAGCCCCGGAAACGTGGGAGCAAGGGACGGATGCAGGGCGGCAATTCCGAAGCCAGCAACCCACGCAAACCCAGCACCGGTGGGAAGTTTCCCGCTCTGGCGCTGTGTTACATTCTTTATGAACATCAACAGTTTGTTAGGAACTGCGGTTTCATGTCGAAGGTCTACGACTGGTTCGAGGAACGTCTGGAGATCCAGGCGATCGCCGACGACGTCAGCAGCAAGTACGTTCCACCCCACGTCAATATCTTCTACTGTCTCGGCGGCATCACCCTGACCTGCTTCCTGATTCAGTTCGCCACTGGCTTCGCCATGACCTTCTACTACAAGCCTACGGTGGTAGAAGCGTTCAACTCGGTGCAGTACATCATGAATGAGGTCAACTTCGGTTGGCTGATTCGCTCCATCCACCGCTGGTCCGCCAGCATGATGGTGCTGATGATGATCCTGCACGTCTTCCGTGTGTACCTCACCGGCGGCTTCAAGCGTCCCCGTGAACTCACCTGGGTGACCGGCGTCGTGATGGCGGTGATCACCGTCAGCTTCGGCGTCACGGGTTACTCCCTGCCCTGGGACCAGGTTGGCTACTGGGCTGTGAAGATTGTGTCCGGCGTCCCCGAAGCCATCCCCGTGGTTGGTTCCTTCATGGTTGAACTGCTGCGTGGCGGTCAGAGCGTCGGTCAGGCGACCCTCACCCGCTTCTACAGCCTGCACACCTTCGTGCTGCCCTGGCTGCTCGCCGTATTCATGCTCATGCACTTCCTGATGATCCGGAAGCAGGGCATCTCCGGTCCCCTCTAAACCCGGCTTTGCAGAGCTGAGGCGATCGCCTCGGCTCTGTCTCTGTTCTCTCCCCCCAGAGTGATTTAGGAGCCTCCGCCAATGTCCGTACTGAAGAAGCCGGATCTCAGCGATCCGATCCTGCGCGCCAAACTGGCCAAGGGCATGGGTCACAACTACTACGGTGAGCCCGCCTGGCCCAATGACCTGCTCTACATCTTTCCGGTCTGCATCCTCGGCACCCTGACCTGTCTGGTCGGTCTGGCCGTGATGGAACCCACCCTGGTGGGTGAGCCCGCCAACCCCTTCGCCACCCCGCTGGAAATTCTGCCGGAGTGGTACCTGTTCCCCGTGTTCCAGATTCTGCGGGTTGTCCCCAACAAGCTGCTGGGGATTGCGATTCAGACGATGGTTCCCCTGGGCCTGATGCTCATCCCCTTCATCGAGAGCGTCAACAAGTTCCAGAACCCCTTCCGTCGTCCGGTGGCCATGGCGGTGTTCCTGTTCGGAACCGTCTTCACCCTCTACCTCGGTATCGGTGCGGCCCTGCCCATCGACAAGTCCCTGACCCTGGGTCTGTTCTAGGCTTCGCCTCGAATCAACCCGGTTCCCTGACAGCGGCGTCTTCCTCGGAAGGTGCCGCTGTTTCTGTTTGCTGCAGATAATGGAATTCAGACCCCCGCGGAGGCTGGCCCTTGAATCCCTGGCCGTTTGAACCGAAACCGGTGACGCCCCTGAGTCTGCTGCGATCGCTGCTGCCGCTGCTGGGTCTGGTGCTGCTGATCCAGCTGCTGCCGGACTGGCTGATTGAGACGCTGCTGGGGTTTGCCGGTTTGCTGCTGCTGCTGCCGGTGATCGGGTTCTTCGGGTTGCGTTGGTGGTTGCGCCGGAATCTGATTTCCGGGGACTGCCCGGTCTGCGGGGCCGAGCTGCAGGCCTTCCGACAGGCCCAGATTCAGTGCCCGAGTTGTGGGGAACTGCTGCAGGTGGGCCAGGGAAATCAGTTCGAGCGGATCACGCCTCCTGGCACTCTGGATGTGCAGGTGGTGGATGTGACGCCCCTGGATGACTGATGGGGACTTTCAGAGCCATTCGCTGGCCCGGCCACCGAGCTCAATCGGCAGGCTGACGGCCTTCCCCAGTCGGGGTTTGTCGGGATGATCGAGCAGGGCCTGGCGGATCTGTTCGCTGGCCCCCAGGGACTGCAGATACTGGGCCACTTCCTCCAGGTGCGCCAGGTAGTCGGCCTCGCTGGCCGGAAAGGAGGCCTGTTCCTGATAGCGCCACATCACCTGGAAGAAGATCTTCCCCTGGGTGCGGCGCAACTGGACGTCGAAGGAGACGCCCCATTTCTGGCGCAGGATCTCGCGCAGGTCGAGGCCGGTCATGGCAGTTCAGGCCCGAAGTTTACAAATTGCAACGCGTGAAAGCCCGACGCTGTCTGCGGTCAAGGGCCGTAATGATTTGAAGGAATGCAATAATACTCCATTGCAGGATAGCCATCGCAGCGAAAGTCTATGACTCAGATTTCCGGAAGCGCCGATGTCCCCAGCATGGGCCGTCGTCAGTTCATGAACCTGCTGACCTTCGGTTCGGTGACGGGTGTCGCCCTGGGTGCCATCTACCCGGCCGCAGCATACTTCGTCCCGCCCCGGAGCGGTGGCGGCGGCGGTGGCGTGACCGCCAAGGACGCACTGGGCAACGACGTGCAACTGTCCCAGTTCCTGTCTGAGCACAACGTCGGCGATCGCACCCTCGTCCAGGGTCTCAAGGGCGATCCGACCTACCTGGTGGTGGAAAGCAGCGAGGCGATCGCCAACTACGGCATCAATGCTGTCTGCACCCACCTCGGCTGTGTCGTTCCCTGGAACGCCAGCGAGAACAAGTTCATGTGCCCCTGCCACGGCTCCCAGTACGATGCCACCGGCAAGGTCGTGCGCGGTCCCGCGCCCCTCTCCCTGGCACTGGCCCATGCCGATGTCACCGACGACAAGGTCGTCCTCTCGCCTTGGAAGGAAACCGACTTCCGCACCGGCGACGCCCCCTGGTGGGCTTAGTAGTTCGGCTGTTTTTTTGACGGTCGGAGTTTCTCCCCGCACTCTTTTCCATCCAAGTTGAAGATGAAGACGTCTCTTTCCCTGACGACGCTGCGTCGTACCGTCAGCCTGGCGGGCAAGACCCTGGCGGTCCTGTTCGCTGCCCTGCTGCTCAACGTCGGCGCGGATATCCTGCGTCCCCAGGCGGCTGCGGCCTATCCCTTCTGGGCCCAGCAGAACTACGAAAGCCCCCGCGAAGCCACCGGCAAGATCGTCTGCGCGAACTGCCACCTGGGCAAGAAGCCGACCGAGATCGAAGTGCCTCAGTCCGTTCTGCCGGATACGGTCTTCAAGGCTGTGGTCAAGGTGCCCTACGATGCCAAGGCCCAGCAGGTGCTGGGTGATGGCAGCAAGGGCGGCCTGAACGTCGGTGCTGTGCTGATGCTGCCCGAGGGCTTCACCCTGGCGCCCGCCGATCGCATCTCCGAGGACCTGAAGGAAGAGGTCGGCGACCTCTACATCCAGGCCTACGCCGAAGATAAGCAGAACATTCTGATCGTCGGCCCGGTCTCCGGTGATGACCACAAGGAACTGGTGTTCCCGGTCCTCTCCCCCAACCCCGCCAACGACAAGAGCCTGCACTACGGTACCTACCAGATCCACGTCGGTGGTAACCGCGGTCGCGGTCAGGTCTACCCCACCGGTGAGAAGACCAACAATGGTGTCTTCACGGCCACCGCTGCTGGTGTGATTGCTGATGTCAGCACCGATGCCAGCGGTTCGAAGGTGACCATCCGCAAGGAAGACGGTTCGTCCGTCACCGAAAGCATCCCTGCCGGTCCCGAGCTGATCGTGGCCGCCGGAGATAGCGTCACCGCTGGTCAGCACCTGACCAACGACCCCAACGTCGGCGGTTTCGGTCAGCATGACGTCACCATCGTGCTGCAGAACCCCAACCGGGTGTATGGCTTCATTGCCTTCGTCTTCGCCGTGATGATCGCTCAGATCATGCTGGTGCTGAAGAAGAAGCAGTTCGAAAAGGTGCAGCTGGCTGAAATGGACTTCTAGGTCCATCCCAGCGTCAGAATCACTCGATGCCGCGAGGGGCGGGCCGCAGGGCTCGCCCCTCGCTGTTTGGGAAGCCTGTGATACCGTAAGCCCTGCGTCACTGCCGGAATCCTTCCTGATGCTGCCAATCCTGCTGGCGGAATTCGCCTCTCCTGGACCCCTGATCTTCCAGATCGGGCCCCTCAGTATCCGCTGGTATGGGCTGCTGATTGCGATCGCCGTCCTGGTGGGGGTCAGCCTCTCCTCTCGACTGGCCCGGGCCCGGGCCATCGATCCGCTGCTGATCAGCGATCTGGTGGTCTGGCTGGTGATCGCGGCTGTCCCCTCGGCCCGCCTGTACTACGTACTGTTCGAGTGGCGCCAGTACGCCAGCAATCCTTCGGAGATCCTCGCCATCTGGCACGGTGGCATCGCCATCCATGGCGCCATTCTCGGGGGCACGGCGGCAGCGCTGCTCTTCGCCCGGCTGAAGCGGGTCTCCTTCTGGAGTCTGGCGGATGTGATCGCCCCCTCCCTGGCCCTGGGCCAGGCGATTGGCCGCTGGGGCAACTTCTTCAACTCCGAGGCCTTCGGCGACCCTACCAATCTGCCCTGGAAGCTCTACATCCCGCCCCAGCAGCGCCCGAGCCAGTTCTGGGATCAGGCCTACTTTCATCCGACCTTCCTCTACGAGTCGCTCTGGAACCTCGCTGTGGCCGGGCTGCTGCTCTGGTGGTTCCGCCGCAGGCCCGCCCCGAAGTCGGGTTCGGTCTTCTGTCTTTACGCGATCGCCTACAGCAGCGGTCGCTTCTGGATTGAGGGCCTGCGCACCGACAGCCTGATGCTTGGACCCCTGAAGATCGCACAGCTGGTCAGCCTGGGGGCGATCGCCCTGGGGGGCTTTGGCCTCTGGTGGCTCTACGGTCGCCGTCGCCCCTTGCCGGATGTGATCGCCCTACCGCAAGGTTAGGGGGTGACTTGGAGCGATCGGATGACCGCGGACGCAGGCTTCAACCCAGGGGTATATATCGTCGGGGCGGGACCGGGGGATCCGGATCTGCTCACGGTTCGGGCCCAGCGCCTGATTGGGGCGGCTGACACCATTCTCTACACCGATTCCCTGGTGCCCCGCCAGATGCTGGCGATCGCCCGTCCCGGGGCCGAGGTGATTCCCACCGCCCGCCGTACCCTCGAGGAAATCCTGCCGCTGCTGCTGGAACGGGTGCGGGCCGGGCAGGTGGTGGTGCGTCTGCACGATGGTGATCCCTGTCTCTACGGTGCCGTGCACGAGCAGGTGCAGGCGCTGCTGCAGGCAGAAATTCCCTTCGAGATTGTGCCGGGGATCAGTGCCTACCAGCTGGCAGCGGCCCGCCTGGGGGCGGAGCTGACGATTCCTGGACTGGTGCAGACGATCATCCTCTCGCGGATCAGCGGGCGGACGGAGGTGCCCCCGGCGGAGGAACTGGAGACCCTGGCTGCCCACCGCGCCAGCCTCTGCCTTTACCTCAGTGCCCGTCACATCGAGTCGGTGCAGGAGAAGCTGATCGCCCATTACCCGGCGGATACCCCGGTAGCCGTCTGCTTCCGGCTCGGCTGGCCGGATGAGAAGGTCTGGCTGGTGCCCCTGGAGCAGCTGGCGACCTTCAGCCGCGAACAGAATCTGATCCGCACCACCCTCTACGTGGTCAGTCCAGCCCTGGCGGCACAGCAGGCAGCACGGTCCCGTCTCTACGACCCCAGTCACGACCATCTGTTCCGAACCGCGACCGTTGCCGCTGACGCCACCCTTTAAGGATTCCTTAAGAAAATGGGCCTCCTCGCATGGCCTTTCTCCATGCAATCCATAGAGGATTCGCTCTTGCAGTGTGGGGGGATGCTCATGCCAAAAGCCTTTGCTAGAAAGGGTTTTGGCGGCTCTGTCGATATCGATTGACGGACTGATAAGCATTGCTTACCACTGTCATTATGAATGATTGTTAAGAAGCCTGAGAAATCCTGAGGACTTCCAGAAGAATGGTCTTGGGAGTTTTGAAGAGCCTCCAAGCAGCAATCCAAACGCCTGCTTTCTGTCTCTTCTCGGCGTCAGCCCCATCCCGGCGGGACGGCTGAACCGAAGGTATAGCGACATGCTCCTTGACTCACATTCTCGGAATAGGAGACTGGTAAATGACTTTTGACGCTTTCACCAAGGTGGTTGCCCAGGCTGACGCCCGCGGCGAATTCCT